>NZ_JBXQQB010000027.1:0-34364 GCF_057220535.1 Kitasatospora sp. NEAU-CNBT7
CGGGGTCGGGTGGCCGAGCTGCACGACCTTCGGGAGCAGGTCCGCCGTGGCCCGAGCGAGAAGGCCACCGAGGCGCAGCACGCGAAGGGGAAGCTGACCGCGCGTGAGCGGATCGCGCTGTTGTTGGACGAGGGTTCGTTCAACGAGGTGGAGCCGTTGCGTCGGCACCGGGCGCAGGGTTTCGGCCTGGAGGCGAAGAAGCCGCACACCGATGGCGTGGTCGTCGGGTGGGGGACGGTGCACGGGCGGCCGGTGTTCACCTATGCGCACGACTTCCGGATCTTCGGCGGTGCGCTGGGTGAGGCGCACGCGCAGAAGATCCACAAGATCATGGACATGGCGATCGCGGCGGGTGCGCCGCTGGTGTCGCTGAACGACGGCGCGGGTGCCCGGATCCAGGAGGGCGTCACGGCGCTCGCCGGGTACGGCGGGATCTTCCAGCGCAACACCCGGGCGTCGGGGGTGATCCCGCAGATCTCGGTGATGCTGGGCCCGTGCGCGGGCGGCGCGGCCTACTCGCCGGCGCTGACGGACTTCGTGTTCATGGTGCGGGAGACCTCGCAGATGTTCATCACCGGCCCGGACGTGGTGCAGGCGGTGACCGGCGAGAAGATCTCGCAGAACGGCCTGGGCGGCGCGGACGTCCACTCCACGGTGTCCGGGGTGTCGCACTTCGTGTACGACGACGAGCAGTCGTGCATCGAGGAGGTGCGGTTCCTGCTGTCGCTGCTGCCGCAGAACAACCGGGAGATGCCGCCGGTGCAGCCGAACGACGACCCGGTGCAGCGGCGGGGCGACGCGCTGCTGGACCTGGTGCCGGCGGACGGCAACCGGCCGTACGACATGCGCAAGGTGATCGAGGAGGTCGTCGACCACGGCGAGTACCTCGAGGTGCACGAGCGGTGGGCGACCAATGTGATCTGCGCGCTGGCGCGGATCGACGGGCATGTGGTGGGCATCATCGCCAACCAGCCGCAGTCGCTGGCCGGGGTGCTGGACATCCACGCGTCGGAGAAGGCCGCCCGGTTCGTGCAGATGTGCGACGCGTTCAACATCCCGCTGATCACCATGCTGGACGTGCCCGGGTTCCTGCCGGGTGTGGACCAGGAGCACGACGGGATCATCCGGCACGGCGCGAAGCTGCTGTACGCGTACTGCAACGCCACCGTGCCGCGGATCCAGCTGATCCTGCGCAAGGCGTACGGCGGCGCGTACATCGTGATGGACTCCCGCTCGATCGGCGCGGACCTGTCCTACGCCTGGCCGACCAACGAGATCGCCGTGATGGGCGCCGAGGGCGCCGCGAACGTCATCTTCCGCCGCGACATCAACGGCGCCGAGGACCCCGACGCGATGCGCGCCCAGAAGATCAAGGAGTACAAGAGCGAGCTGATGCACCCGTACTACGCGGCCGAACGCGGCCTCGTCGACGACGTCATCGACCCGGCCGAGACCCGCACCGTCCTCGCCTCCGCCCTCGCCATGCTCCGCACCAAGCACGCCGACCTGCCCAGCCGCAAGCACGGCAACCCGCCGATGTAGCCGGGCGGCCCACCACACCGCACGCGCAGCACCGCACGCCACCAGCCGTCAGCATCCGAACCGGGGGAGAAACCAGGACCATGAGCAGCAGCGCCGAACCTCTTGTCCGCATCGTCCGCGGCTCGCTGAACGACGAGGAGCTGGCCGCCCTGACCGCCGTGCTGCTGGCCCGCGCCGCGGCCGGCCAGCAGGCCGCGGCGGCCCGCGCCGTCGAGCCGATCGCCAACTGGCAGCGCCTGGAGCGCCGCCCGGCGTACTACTCCCCCGTCAGCTGGCAGCAGGCCGCCTGACCACCCCCGCCCGTCACCACGGGCCTCGCAGGCCGCTCAGGCCGCCACCAGGGCGGTCGGGCGGCCTTCGTGCATCACGCTGAGGTTGTCCGCGAGGCGCTGCGGGTCCTGGGTCAGCCAGAGCCGTACGGCGGCGCCGAGCATGGCGCTCGGGGCGCCGCCCAGGCGCCAGGCCGGCGGTGCGGCCGGGCGCAGCGGCGCGCCGGTCACCTGGGCGATCCGGGCCGCGGCCGGGACCAGCAGGTCGGCCAGCGCGGCCGGCAGCCAGACCGTCTGCGCGCACGGCGCCGGGGCGGTGAGCGCCGCCAGCAGCCGGTGTGCGTCCGCGCTGCAGTGCAGCGTCGGCAGGACGTCCAGCAGACCGTCGGCGACCACCTCGGAGACGTCGCTGCGATGGCCCTGCGCCAGTCTGCGGAGCAGAGCCCTCTCCGCGGCGGTGATCCGTACGGTCAGCATGACCTCGTCGCTCTCCATGGCGCGGCCCTCCTCGCGGCTGCTCGAACGATCCGGTACGTGCCCCGCCTCGGTCTGCCACCCGTGGGCGGGCGGCAAACTCGGCGCCGGAGCACGTCCTGATAACGACCGAGGTGACGGTTCCTCAGCCTTGATCCGTGTACGACATCTTGTTCTGCGGCTGTTCACCGCGTGCTCGCCCGGCCGGCACCGGGCGGTGTCCTGGGACCCGCCCGGCACCGGTGCGGGCGGTCAGACCCCGGCGTACGAGTGCTTGCCGGTGACGAAGATGTTGACCCCGTAGTAGTTGAACAGCCAGCACGCGAAGGCCAGCAGGGCCAGGTAGGCGGCCTTGCGGCCGCGCCAGCCGGCGGTCGCACGGGCGTGCAGGTAGGCGGCGTAGGCGACCCAGGTGATGAAGGACCAGGTCTCCTTCGGGTCCCACTCCCAGTACTTGCCCCAGGCCGACTCGGCCCAGATCGCGCCCGCGATGATGGTGAAGGTCCACAGCGGGAAGACGAAGGCGTTGATCCGGTAGGACAGCTTGTCCAGGGTCGCGGCGGCGGGCAGCCGCTGCCAGACCGTCACCGGGATCCGCAGCGGGCCGCCGGGCAGGCCGGCCGCCACCCGGCGCTCGTACGCGTCCTTGCCGACGAACAGCGCGGTGGTGACGAAGCCCGCGTAGAGGGCACCGCCGCAGATGATCGCGGTGGAGACGTGGATCCCCAGCCAGTACGAGTGCAGGGCCGGGACCAGCTGCTCGGAGTCGGTGTAGAGGTTGGTGACCGCCACGCCGAGGGTGACCAGCGCGGCGAGGATCACCGGCAGGCCGAGCCAGCGGGCGTTCTTCTTCGCGGCCAGCAGGCCCAGGTAGGCGAGCACCATGGTGAGGGCGAAGGCGCAGGAGAACTCGTACATGTTGCCCCACGGCCAGCGCATCACCGACAGCCCGCGGGAGAGCACCCCGCCGGCGTGCAGCAGCGCGCCGAGGACGGTCAGCGAGATCGCGATCCGGCCCGCCAGGTCGCCCTTCTCGCTGGTGCCGGCGGCGCCCGGCCCGTCCGGGGCCTCGTCCTCGCCGCGGCCGCTGGTCACCACGGTGGCGCCGGCGTCGGCCAGCGCGGTGCGGGTCAGGGTGGCGGTGCCGCCGCTCGCGGTGGCGACCTTCACGGTCACCTTGCGGACGGCCTTGCCGCCCTCGTCCGCGGCCGCGACCGTCTCGGCCAGGCTGGACTGCTCGGCGGAGCGCAGCGCGACCGCGCCCTTGCTGCCGAAGGTCCACTCGACCAGGTGGGCCAGCATGGCCAGGGTGTACACGGCCATGGCCGAGTAGATGAGCTTGTTGGAGAGGTCGGCCAGCTGGGGGTCGACCGAGGCGAGATGCACCGTCTACTCCTTGGAGTCCGGGTCGGCGGGGGCTGCGGGGTCCGCGGGGTCGTCGGTGGGGCCGGCGGGCGGGCCGCCGGGCGGGGTGCCGGCCGGATCGTCGGCCGGGTCGTCGTCGTCCAGGGCGGGGGCGCTGTCCTGGAGGTCGACGGCGAACTCCGCCAGCTCCTCCGCGGTACGGGCGGACTCGCTGCGGGCGAGGCCGGCCACCTCGACCAGGGTGCGGCCGTCCGGGCCGGTGGTGGCCCGGACCCAGATCCGGCGGCGCTGCACGAACAGCGAGCCGATCAGGCCGAGGATGGCGCAGACCGCACCGGTCAGTGCGACGGCGTTGCCGGGCCGGTGCGAGATGTTGAAGCTGGCCCACTGCTGGTAGCCCTCGAAGGTGACGGTGCCGTAGCCGTCCGGGAGCTCCCAGGCCTGGCCCGGCTTGAGGCGGGCGCGGGCGATGTCGCCGTCCTGCTTCAGCTGGGTCATGTGCTTGGTGTCGAGCTGGTACACGTTCTGCGGGTTGCCGGTGTCGGTGCCCAGGTCGCCCTGGTAGGCGGTCAGCACCAGCATCGGGTCGGCCGCGTCGGGGAAGAGCGAGACCGGGCCGGTCTTCTCGAAGTTCTCCGGGGCGGTGGGCAGGAAGTAGCCGTTGAAGCCCAGCATGGTCTTGGTGCCGTCGGGCCCGGTGCCGTAGTCGCTGACCTTGATCACGCCGGTGGAGGTGGCGTTGGAGTCCTGCGGCAGGAAGGGCGTCGGGCCGCGGTAGACGATCTCGTTCTTCGCGTTGCGGACCGTCACCACCGGCGCGAAGCCGTGGCCGATCAGGAAGACCTTGCTGCTGCCGATCTCCAGCGGGTGGTTGACCTGGATGGTCCCGTTGGTCAGCTTGCTGCTGTCGGTGCCGTTCCAGTACCGGATGTGCGCGGTGAAGTCCCGGGCGCTGCCGACCTGGTCGCCGCTGGTCTGGTAGCGGGCGCTGAAGCTGTCCAGGTTGAAGCCGAAGGCGTCCAGGTCGTCCGCGGTGTAGGCCCACGAGCCGGTGAAGTCGTCCAGCTGGGTCGTGGTGTTGGAGTAGCCCTGGCCCTCGACCAGCAGCTTGCCGCCCTGGCCGCTGGCCAGCGAGGCCCAGGCGAACCCGGCCAGCAGCGCGAACAGCGAGAAGTGGAACAGCAGGTTGCCGACCTCGCGCAGGTAGCCCTTCTCCGCGGCCACCGCGCCGGTGCCGGACCGGTGGGCCCGGAAGCCCCGCCGGCGCAGCAGCCGGTGCCCGGCCGCGTTGACCGACTCGGCGTCGGCGTCGGTGTGCCAGGCCGCGTAGACCGGCATCCGGGCGAGGTTGCGCGGGGCCGCCGGCGGAGCCGCGCGCAGCACACCGACGAACTGCCAGGTGCGGGGCACGATGCAGCCGGCCAGTGAGACGAACAGCAGGATGTAGATCGAGGAGAACCAGACCGAGCTGTACACGTCGAACAGCTGCAGCTTGTCGTACAGCGGGGCGATGCCCTGGTGCGCGGCCTTCCAGGTCTGCACCTTGAAGGCGTTCTGGCTGTTCTGCGGGATCAGCGAGCCGGGGATGGCGGCCAGCGAGAGCAGGAACAGCAGGATCAGCGCGACCCGCATGGAGGTCAGCTGGCGCCAGGTCCAGCGGGCCCAGCCGAGGACGCCCAGACCGGCCGGGCCGGCGCCGGGGCCGTCCCCCTCGCCGGGTTCGGCCGGGGCGCTGCTGAGCCGCTCCGCGGCCTGCTCCGCCGTCTCGTCGGCGGGCGTACGGTGCCCCGTGCGGGTGTCGCTCACGGTCAGATTCCGATCGAGAAGTCGCCGGTGGCGTACTGAAGCTGGTTCACCAGGGTGTCCCAGGCGCCGGTCACCAGCAGCACGCCGACCACGACGAGCATGCCGCCGCCGATCCGCATCACCAGCTGGTAGTGGTTCTTGACCCAGCCGAAGGCCCCCAGGGCCCGGCGGAAGGCCAGGGCGGCCAGGATGAACGGTACGCCCAGCCCGAGGCAGTAGACCGCCGTCAGGAAGGCGCCGCGCCCCGCACTGGCCTGGTTGAAGGAGAGGACCTGGATCGAGGAGAGGGTCGGGCCCAGGCACGGCGTCCAGCCCACCCCGAAGACCAGGCCGAGCAGCGGCGCCCCGGCCAGCCCCACCGCCGGCCGGTGGTGCAGCCGCAGCTCGCGCAGCGCGAAGCCGGGCACCAGCCCCATGAAGGCCAGGCCCATCAGCACGGTCAGCACCCCGAGCACCACGTCGATCGCCCGCTGGTGGTCCTTCAGGTTCTGGCCGAAGTGGCCGAACAGCGCGCCCATCGAGATGAACACCACACTGAAGCCGAGCACGAACAGGCCCACCCCGAGCAGCATCCGGCCGCGCCGGCCGCCCTTCGCCGAGGCCAGGTCGGCGGCCGAGAAGCCGGTGACGTAGCTCAGGTAGCCGGGCAGCAGCGGCAGCACGCACGGGGAGAAGAACGAGATCAGCCCGGCCGCCAGCGCGATCGGGGCGGCGAGCAGCAGGGCGCCGCTGGAGACCGTCTCGTTGGTGTACGCGGCGGCGAGCAGCCCGGTGGTCACTGCTGCTCCGCGAGGACCGGCTTCAGCATCGCCTCGAGGTCCTCGGTGGTGAGCGGGTGCAGCGAGCGGGCGGCCAGCCGGCCCTGGCGGTCGACCACGATGGTGGTGGGGATGGCCGAGGGGTTGAGGGTGCCCTTGGGGAACTTCAGGATCTCGGCGCCGGCCGGGTCGTAGATGCTGGGGAAGGTGATGCCCTTCTCCTGCTCGAAGCGGACCGCGTTGGCCGGGTCGGTGTCCCGGGTGTTGATGCCGAGGAACTGCACGCCGTCGCCCTGGTGGGCCTGGTGCACCTCCTCGAGGTTCTTCGCCTCGGCCCGGCAGGGGCCGCACCAGGAGCCCCAGATGTTGAGCACCACGACCTTGCCGCGGTAGTCGGAGAGCTTCAGGTTGCCGCCGTCCAGGCCGACGCCGGAGATGTCCGGGGCCGGGCGGCGCGCGGAGGCCACGGCGGTGTCGATGCCGCCCTTGCCGGCGATGAAGCCGGCCTGGCCTTCACTGCTGCTCCCGGTGGAGCTGCAGCCGGCCACGGCCAGCAGGGCGGCCGCGCCGAGGGTGGCGGCGAGGCGGAGGCGGCGGGGGTGCGTCCCAGACATGTGAAAAGTTTCGCATGGGACTCCAGGGCGGTTCAGGGGGGTCCGGCGTTGTCCGTCGGACCCCCTCTGAGCTGCGGTTCTTATGCTTATGATCCGTTTAGAGCGGTCATTTCGCCTTCACCTCGGCGGCCCGGGTGTGACCTACGCCCCGAAGCTCTTCCCGACCGGCTTGTCGCCCTTGCGGCCCTTGCCGACCAGGTGGGCCGGCAGCAGGTCGCGGGCGGGCTCGCGGTAGCCGATCGAGACGATCCGGTCGTCCTCGTAGGTGAAGCTGGTCAGCGAGGCGAGCGAGCACTGCCGGTTGCGCGGGTCGTGCCACAGCCGGCGGCGCTCGGCGAACGAGCGGACCACCCAGATCGGCAGCTGGTGGCTGACGCAGACCGCCTCGTGCCCGCGCGCCGCGTCCCTGGCCTTGGCCAGCGCGCCCATCATCCGCACCACCTGGTCGAGGTACGGCTCGCCCCAGGAGGGCTTGAACGGGTTGGTGAGGTAGCGCCAGTAGGCCGGGTTCTTCAGCGAGCCGTCGCCGACGCCGAAGGTCTTGCCCTGGAAGATGTTCTCCGCCTCGATCAGGCCGTCGTCGACGGCCACGTCCAGGCCGTGGACCTTGGCGATCGGGGCGGCCGTCTCCTGGGCCCGCTCCAGCGACGAGGCCACCACGTGGGTGATGTCCCGGCCGGCCAGGTGCTCGGCGACCCGGTCGGCCATCTGCCGGCCCAGCTCCGAGAGGTGGTAGCCCGGCAGGCGGCCGTACAGCACGCCCTCCGGGTTGTGCACCTCGCCGTGCCGCATCAGGTGGACGACGGTGGTCTCTTTGGCGCTCACTGCTCTCCTCGGTGCTTCGGGTGGTTGCGTCGGGCGGCGGGCGGCGTGCCCGGGACGGACGGCCCTCAGGCCGGCTGGGCCTCGGCGGCCGCGCGGGCGGCGGCGGGCAGGGCGGCGGCGATCCGCTCGATGGCCCGCTCGTCGTGCGCGGCCGAGACGAACCACGACTCGAAGGCGGACGGCGGCAGGTAGACGCCCTGGCTCAGCATCGAGTGGAAGAAGCCGTTGAAGCGGAACGCCTGCTGGCGCCGGGCCTCGTCGTAGTTGGTGACCTGCTCGTCGGTGAAGAAGACCGAGAACATGTTCCCCGCCGTCTGCAGCCGGTGCGTCACGCCCTCCTTGGTGAGCGCGGCGGACACCAGGCCGGAGATCTCGGCCGACACCCGGTCGACGGTCGCGTACACCTCGTCGGTGCAGCCGCGCAGCTGGGCGAGGCCGGCCGCGGTGGCGATCGGGTTACCGGACAGGGTGCCCGCCTGGTAGACCGGGCCCGCCGGGGCGAGGTACGCCATCACGTCGGCCCGGCCGCCGAAGGCCGCCGCCGGGAAGCCGCCGCCCATCACCTTGCCGAAGGTCAGCAGGTCGGGGGCCCAGCCCTCGTGCGCCGCCTCCAGGCCGTACCAGCCGGCCTTCGAGACGCGGAAACCGGTCATCACCTCGTCGGAGATGAACAGGGCGCCGTCGGCGCGGCACAGCTCCGCCAGTCCCCGGTTGAAGCCGGGCAGCGGCGGGACCACGCCCATGTTGCCGGGCGAGGCCTCGGTGATCACGCAGGCGATCTGGCCGGGGTGCGCGGCGAAGGCCTGCCGGACCGCCTCCAGGTCGTTGTACGGCAGCACGATGGTGTCGCCGGCCTGCGCGCCGGTCACCCCGGGGGTGTCGGGCAGGCCGAGCGTCGCCACCCCGGAACCGGCGGCGGCGAGCAGCGCGTCCACGTGACCGTGGTAGCAGCCCGCGAACTTGACGATCTTGGCCCGGCCGGTGAAGCCGCGGGCCAGCCGGATCGCCGACATGGTCGCCTCGGTGCCGCTGGACACCAGCCGGACCTGCTCGACCGGGGCGATCCGGGCGACGATCTCCTCCGCCAGCTCCACCTCGCCCTGGCCGGGCGTGCCGAACGAGGTGCCGCGGGCCACCGCCTGCTGAACGGCCTCGACCACCGCCGGGTGGGCGTGCCCGAGGATCATCGGACCCCAGGAACACACCAGGTCGACGTAGTCGCGGCCGTCCGCGTCGGTCAGGTAGGGACCGCTGCCGGACACCATGAACCGCGGGGTTCCGCCCACCGCCTTGAACGCGCGCACCGGCGAGTTCACGCCTCCGGGCGTGACCTCGGCGGCCCGCTCGAACAGCGACTGGGACTGGGGGGCTTCGTACGGGTAGCGCTTCGGTTCGTTCATCGGCTCGCTCATCGACTGCGTCCTCAGGTCGGGTTACCCGGACATGCTCTCAAATCGTGTCCTTGACCTCTGCATGTCGGAGCCGATCATCTGGAACGATGATCCGGGTACTGCCGCCGCCCGCCGGGCCCGACCAGAGGTACGGTTATCCGTACTACCGGCCTCCACTGCGGACCGCCGGGGTCTGCCGGCCTCCCCGCGGGGCCGCCGCGCCCGGTGAAGCCGCCGGGCCGGGTCGGCCTCACGGCCGGGCGGTGCGGACGGACCGAGCGGTCCGGCCGTGTACGGCAGCGCGAGACGGGTAAAGGGCACGTTCGGAGGGACACCGAGCGTGTGGGGGTCTGTCGATTCCGGCGAATTCCGGTGAGGATGGTCCGAGTGTCCGAGGCGCAGGACGGCTCCGACGAGGCCGTGGGTGGTTCCCACAGGTCCGCCCGAGCCGCGGGCGGGGGAACGGGAGCGGGCAGGGGAAGGCGGGGTGAGGGCAGAGTGGGGGTCACCTACAAGTACTTCGGCGCGCCCGACCGGGCCACCGCCGCCAGAGTCCCCACCGCCCTCGGACCGGGCGGGCTCGGTCTGGACGCGGGCGAGCTCGGCTCGCTGGGGCGCCTCGGCGACCTGATGGAGACCAGCGGCTCCCCCAACGGCCACCTCTCCACCAAGATCAAGCCGGAGACGATGAGCGCCATGGTGCTCACCGGCATCCAGGGCGTGCCGCTGCACCAGGTGCCGCCGCTGGAGCTGGTCGTGCTGCACCCCGACTACGCGGTGGTCCAGCTGCCGCAGACCGTGGTCGAGCCGCTGCGCCGGGCCGACGAGATGGAACTCGGAGCCGCCGCCTTCATCTGGTCCACGGTGCCGGACCGGCGCGGGCCGCGGGACGCCTTCGTGATCTACCAGATGCTGCACGAGTGGCAGGACTTCGCCAACCGCCTCCACGAGGCGGGCCACCAGCTGTACTGCCTGGTCTGGCCCTGACCCGCGGCTCCCGGCCCGGGGCCCGGCACCCCCGCTGAGGAGGCGTCAGGACGGGCCGCGGGGCGCCGGGGTGGGCTGTGGCATGATCCGGGTGGTGAGGATACGCACGGGGGGCTCCGGGGACGCCGAGGCGGTCGCCCGCCTCCACACCGCCAGCTGGCAGAGCGCGTACACCGGGATCATGCCCGCGGACTACCTGCGGGACGCGGTGCCCGGGGATCAGCGGACCCTGTGGCGGGACCGGCTGGACGGGCCCGGGGCCGGTCGCGACAACGGCGAGGACCCCTACCTCGCCCTGGCCGAGGACGGGCCCACGCTGCTCGGGTTCGCCTACCTGGTGCCGGAACCGGACGGCCGGATCCTCCTCGACAACCTGCACGTGCGCGCCGACCGGATCGGCTCCGGCGTCGGCCACGCGATCGTCGGCCACCTGCTCGACCGGATGGTCCGGACCCATCCGGCCCGGGCCATGTACCTGGAAGTGCTGGAGCACAACACCCGCGCGCGGGCCTTCTACGAACGCCAGGGCGGCATCGCGGCCGAGCGCCAGCCGGTGCGGTTCCCGGGCTTCGAGCTGACGGCGGTCGAATACCTCTGGCCCGCCCCGGCCATCGCCGCGCTGGTGGACGGCGCGAGCGCCTGAGCGCGGCGGCCCGCCCGGCCCGCCCCCGGGCCTCCCCCGGCCCGGCGTCCGGCCCTAAGCTGAGGGGGACGGTCGGCGGGGGGAGTCGTGGGCATGGGTGGCTGGGCATGGATGCTGATCCCGGGCGTGATCTTCGGCGGGGGCTGGATCAGTGAGAACGTCCGGAGTGCGCTGAAGACCCGCCACAAGCGGAAGCTGGAGCTGCACCGGGCCGCCGAGCGCCGGCAGCTGGCGCTGGACGCGGCCAGCCGGCCGCCGGAGCCGGTCTGCGGCTGCACCCACCACCTCGCCAAGCACGACCGGCAGGGCAAGTGCCACGAGACGGTCGAGGCCCCGACCGCCTGGGACGCCGAGCGCAAGCCGCTGCAGTACGAGGCCCGGCGGTGCAACTGCCAGCAGTACATCGGTCCGGAGCCGCTGGGCACCGTGTTCGCGGCGGAGATCGTCGACCTGTGAGGGCGCCGGCCGGTGCCGGTTCCGGTGGCATCGGCGCACCGGGACGCCGTCAGCGGCCGTCCCACCAGCGGGGTGCCGTGTCGTCGGGCTGCTCCGGGGAGGCGAAGGCGAACGGTACGCCCAGCTGCCGGGCCAGCTCCCCGCCCACCTCGCGCGCCTCCGCGGCCTCCGGCCACGGCGGGGCCTCGCCGTTGAACAGCCGCAGGTCGGTGCCGAGCCGGCTGACCGCGAGTTCGAACTGCCGCCGGGGATCGGCCGTCACCGCGAACAGGACGACGAACCAGCCGTCGGTGTCACCGTCCCAGCGCGCCTCGATCGCGTCGGGCCGCACCGGCAGAGCGTCGACCGCGGCGGTCAGCTTCCCGAGGTCGAGCGGCGCGGTCGGGGTGAACAGCGGCTGCTCCAGCACCCGGTAGCGCTCCACCACCACGTCGAGCGCCTCGTTCAGGCCCGGCTTCGCGCCCTGCGCGAAGGCCTCGCGGATCACCTGCACCGCGTGGATCCGCCGGTCCCGGCGCACCAGCGCGTCCACCGCGGACCTGACGTCCACGGGCAGGGCGGCCCAGATGTCGTTCTGCATCCGGGCATTCAACTGCGCCGCCGGACGCGGCGCCACGGATTTCCCGCCGCCCGCCGTACCGACGACGCTGCGGCGTCATCGGTACGGCAGGCGGGCGGATCAGCCGTTCTTGCCGAGGCAGAGGATGAATATGCTGCTCCGGCGCTCCTCGGTGTAGGTGAACTCGACGCCGTCCTCGGTGTCGCACTCCTGCTCGTTGGAGCTGTGCACCACCTTGAGGACCTTGAGGTCGGCGTTGGCCGACTTGCAGTCGACGACCTTCACGTCGGGCTTGGTGTCGGACCCGGAGTTGTGGACGCAGTCGCCGGCCTTGGCGCTCGCCGGCTGGTCCTTCATGAAGTAGGCCGCGGCGAACAGTGCGAGCCCCGCGGCGACGACGACGGCGACCAGGCCGATCAGAGCGGACTTGAGGCCCTTCTTCTTCGGCGCCTCGGGCTGGTGGTGGCCGAGCGGCGGGTAGGCGCCGTACGGCTGCGGCTCGGGCTGGGCGGCCGTCGGCTGACCGTCGGCCGCGGCCCCGGCCTGCGGCGCCGGCTGGCCCTCGGGCTTCGGCTGCTCCTCGGGCTTCGGCTGGTCGCTGTCGGCGGGGGTCTCGGCGGCGGGCGGGGTCGGCGGGGTCGTCAACGTCGTTCCTCATGGTGGGCTGGACAGGCGGTGTCGCCAGACCTTAGGGGATCGGAAGGACAACCCGCGCGCTGCCCCCCCTCAGGTGCACCCCGCCCACCTGCGGAAACCCGCCCGAAGTCGGACGGATGGGCCCACAACACCGCCCGATCGGTGATCTGAGGACCGGTGATCTGAGGACCGGTGATCTGAGAGCAGGTGACCTGACGACCGGTGACGGCGAGAGGACGGGTGACGGCCTGGGACCGGGAACCCGCGTCGGCTCAGGCCGGGCCGGCGACCAGCCCGCGGTGCAGCGCGGCCAGGTCGGCGGCGGGCGTACCGAGGGTGCGGGCCGCGAGCCAGGCGGCGGCGCCCGCACCGCTGCCGGCGTGGGTGACGACGACGTCCGGCCAGCGCTCGGTGACCCGGGCCCGGACCGTGTCGGCCAGCGGCGTACCCGGTGCCAGCACTCCGCCCGCCAGCACCACCGGCAGCCGGGAGGCGGGCTCCCGGACGGTGGCGAGGGTGTCGAGCAGGTGGCCGGCCGCCTGCTCGACCAGCCGCCCGGCGTCCGGGTCGCCCGCGCGGGCCCCGGCCAGCACGAGGGGGGCGAGCCGGGCCAGCCGTACCGGCGGCTCGGCGTGGACCGCGCCGATCAGGGCGCCGCGCAGCCGGTCGGCCGCGACCGGGACCGGCAGCAGGGCGCGGACCACCTCCGCGGCCAGGCCGGCCGGGGGGAGTTCGCCGCGGTCGACGGCGGCCAGCGTGCCGCTCACGGCGGCCCGGCCGAGCCAGAAGCCCGAACCGCGGTCGCCGAGCAGCCAGCCGTGGCCGTCCGCGCAGCGGGCCGTGGCGAAGTCCTCGATCCGGGCCGCGACCGCACCCGTCCCGGCGATCAGCGCGGTACCGGTCGGACTGCTGGTACCGGCCGCGTAGGCCAGTTCGACGTCGCCGGTCAGCCGGGGCGGGCGCGGGAGCCCGGCGGCGGGCCAGAGGCCGTCGAGCGCCGCGGTGCCGGCCACCCCGCCCGCCGCGCCGCCCGCCGCGCCGCCGGCCATGCCACCCGCCATGCCGCCCGCCAGCCCGAGCACCCCGGCGGCCACGTCGGCCGGGTCGACGTCGGCGAGCGCGGCGCGCAGGGTCTCGCCGATCGCCCGGAGGGCGGCGGGTTCGCCGTTGGAGACGGGGTTGCCGCCGGCGCCGCGGGCCGTGCCGAGGATGCGGCCGGTGAGGTCCGCGACCAGCACCCGGGTGGTGGAGCCGCCGACGTCCAGGCCGAGGACGAGGGGGCCCGTCGTCACGAGGCGCGCCGGATGCGGCCGGCGTAGCGGGCCTCCAGGGCGCGGTTGTGCTCGTCACCGCCGGGGATGTTGGCCGAGAGGTAGACCGGCGGGACGCCGCCGCCGTCCTCGATCCGGCGGATCACCTCGGCGACGATCTGCTGGGCGAGCAGGGCGGCGGTGATCGAGGAGATGCCGCAGGCCTTGCCGCCGCCGGCCATCGGGAGCACGGCGTCGCCGTACGGGGCCGCGTTGTCGAGGACGACGTCGGCGAGGTCGCGCAGGCGCAGCCCGGACGGGTGCTTGGGCTCGACCCGGGCGGTGTGCTCGGCGGAGGTGATGACGATCAGCGGGTGGCCGTGGCGCTTGGCGAGGTGCGCGAGTTCGACCACGCAGCCGTTGACGCCGGAGTTGGAGGCCAGCACGAAGACGTCGGCCGGGTGCGGGGCGGTGAGCTCCCACAGCAGGGCGGCGGACTCGGTGCCGCGCTCCAGCTGCGGGCCCTCGAGGATCTCGACCGGGCGGCCGCCGCGCAGCACCACGTCGCGCAGGGCGATCCGGTTGCTGGGGACCAGGCCCCCGGCCCGGCCCGCGATCTCCATCGCCAGGGCCTCGGAGTGCCCGGTGCCGAAGGCCTGGACGACGCCGTCGGCGGCGAGGGCGGCGGCGATCAGCTCGGCCGCGGCGACCACCCCGTCGGCCTGCTCCTTGGTGACACGATCGATGGCGGCGTGGGCGGCGGCCGCGAAGTCGGCTGCGGAAGGAGAGGGCACGTCAGGCTCCTTGTGGTGGTCGGCTGGTGGACCACTATTGGGGTGCGTGCGACCCGATGTCAATGAGTGGACTAGACCAATTGGGGGACCTTTCGCACCTCCGTCGACCCGCGCCCTGACCTCCCGTCACCGAGCCGCCGGACGCGGGGCGGACCCGCACCGAAGCACGCCCGCCGCCCTGGCGCCGTCCGGGCCGACGTGGTCTGCTGGCCGGATGCCGAGCCTCTACCGCTACGTCGGGCCCCCTGACCTGGTGTCCACCGACCGTCCCGGCACGCCCGTCCGCTCACCCGCCGACCTGGCCGCCTGGCTGGCCGACCGCGACCCGGAGGAGCTGGCCGAGCCGTTCACCTACGTGGTGGACCCCGGCGGTGCACTCCGGCTGGCGCCCCGCCGCAGCGAGCACGTGGGCTGCGCGGCGGGAGGCCCGGTCCGGGCGGCGGGCGAGATCACCTTCGTCCGGGAACGGGACGGGTGGGCCGCCGGGGCGGTGACCAACCAGTCCACCGGCTACTGCCCGCGGCCGTCCTGCTGGCCGGAGGTGGCCGCCGCGCTCGACCGGGCCGGGGTGCCGCACGGGGGCGGCCTCGAGCACGCCTTCGAGTTCCGGCGCTGCCCGGGCTGCGGACAGGTCAACGTGGTCCGGGACGAGGAGTTCGACTGCGCCGTCTGCGGGCACCCGCTGCCCCGGGAGTGGAACGTGGACCGGCCGGACGCGGCCCGGCCGGCGGGGCCGCGGGTGCGGTCGGTGGTCGTGGTCGAGGGCGGCGGTGGCCGGGGCGGTGGGCGCGGCCGGGGCGGTGGGGCGGCGGCGGAGGTCAGCCGCGGCTGAAGCGGCCGAAGAGCTGGTGGCGCCAGAGCCACCAGGGCAGGCGGCGGCGCGGGACGAAGGCCCACAGGTCGTCGTCGGCCTCGTTGCCGCGGGGCACGGTGCGCAGCAGGTCGAGGCAGGCCGCGTCGACGGTGCCGTGCAGGCGGGCGGTGTGCGCGAGGGCGGTGACGGCCTGCGGCCGGGTCGCGGGGACGGCCAGCGCGCGGGCGATCCGGGCGAGCACCGCGTCCGGGTCGGGGTTGGTGACGGCGAGGCCGATCAGGGCGATCCCGGCGTTGGGGTCCTGCCGGTCGAGGGCGGCGTCGACCTCCTCGGGGCGGTCGGTGCCCATCAGCGCGGAGGGGGAGGTCCAGTCCATGCCGAGGCCCGCGGCGGCCCGGTCGAGCAGGAACTCCTGCCGGCCCGCGGCCGGCGGCGCGCCCGCCGCGCAGTCGTCGAGGTAGGCCCAGACCCGGCCGGCCCCGTCCCCGGCGTCGGCCAGTTCCCGGCAGGCGGCGAGCAGCTCGGCGTCGTCCTCCAGGTGTTCGAGCCGGGCGAACTCACCGGCCGCGGTGTCCAGGTCGCAGCGGCGCAGGAAGGCCAGCCAGCGGGTGTCGTCGGCGTCCAGCCGGCCGGCGGCGTGGGCCCACGCCAGTTCGCCGGCGTTCAGCGCGGCGGCGTATCGGGCCAGTTCAGCGAGGTCGGAGGGCATCGGACGACGATATCGCGACGGCCCGGACGGGTGGGACCGCAGGCCGGTCCCACCCGCGGCCGGTCAGCCGTGCAGGTAGACGATGCCCAGCTTCTCCAGCCGCCAGTGCTGGCTGTCGGCGCCGCTGTCGGCGGCCAGCTCGACCAGCGGGTTGCCCCCGCCGTCGGTGTCGCCGGAGGCCGCCGCGACCTTGCCCTGGTCCATCGAGTCGGCGAGCTTGTAGGTGCCGTCGCCGGCCGGCTTCAGCACCCAGTGCTGGTTCCCGCCGCCGTTGCAGCGCCACTGGACCAGCCGGGTGCCCGGCGCGGTGGAGGCGCCGGTGGCGTCCAGGCACATGTCCCGGTTGCCGCTGAAGTCCAGCTCGTAGCTGCCGTCGGACTTGATCTCCAGGACGAAGGACTGGTTCAGGCTGCCGGCCGCCGGATAGACGATGGCGCTGCGGCCGTTGGTGGCGTCGCCGTACGTCCCGCCGCCGGCGAAGTCGAGCACCTTGCCGGTGGCCGCGTTGGTCAGCTGGTACCAGGAGCCGTCCTCGGGCGTGTCCGGGAACGGCCGGCCGGGGGTGAGCGCCGTGATCGAGGTGGTGTTCTGCTGGTTCAGGCTGCAGAACGCCTGCTCCAGCGCGGGCTGCTGGTAGAACTGGGCCAGGCAGCGGGCCTCGCCCTGGTAGCCGGCGACCCGCAGGTGGTACGACTGGCGGACCATGTTCATGCAGACGCCGGGGATGCCGATCTCCTGGTCGCAGCCGTTGCGGGTGCGCTCCGAGACGTCGATCACGTCACCGTTGGTGTACTCGTACGGCGAACTGGTCCACTCCGCACAGACCTCGTGGCCGTAACTGACCCGGCGCTGGTCGAGGTAGCGCACCCCCGGCACCTGGCTCGCGGACTGCCGCAGCGCGTCGCTGAGCATCGGGACCACCAGGTTGTGCCCCCAGGCCAGGTCCTCGGGGAAGGCCGGGCAGCCGTCGGCGACCTTGCCGACGTAGTCGTTGCGCCGGATGTCGGGGGTGATCGGCGTGAAGTACGACTGGTAGACCAGCTGGTACGAGGAGTCCTGGTAGCCCGCCCGGCGCATGGTGTTGCGGATGTCGGTGAGCGCCGCGATCACCTTGGGCTTGACGCCCTCGGCCCGGCGGGCGATCTCCGGGGTGCCGATGGTGTCGCGGCAGCCCTGCGACTTGGGGATCGGGAAGTACTGCGCCAGGCAGCTGAGCATGATGCCGCTGAAGTCGAAGTCGTCGTTGGCGCCGATCGTGACGACCACCATCTTGACGTCGTACTGGCCTGCCACCTGGGCGAGTTGGACGTCCTGCTTGGGCTCGCCGAAGTCACCGCTGCCGCCGCCGGTGATCTTCGCCAGCTCCGGGTCGCTGACCAGGTCGCCGGTCTGCGCGCCGGAACAGGCCAGGTCGACCGGGGTGAGTCCGGCCAGGCCGGTGGCGAATATCTCCGACTTCGTGCTGCGGTGGCAGTAGTTGGCGGGGGTGTCGGTGCCGGGGACGTAGTCGTCACCGGTGTCGGTGCCGGCGCCCTCGCCGGAGATCGCACTGTCCCCGAGGGCGACGATCGCGGGCAGCCGGTCGGCCCGGGCGGCCGTCGGCCCGTCGGCGGCGGTGGCGCTGGGCATCGCACCGAGCCCGAGGGCGAGGGACAGTCCGGCCGCCGCCAGCAGCGCCACCGGCCTGCCCCTGTGCAGACCTGACAGTCGAGACCTGATCACGCATGACTCCTTGAGGGGTGGGGGCCACCCGGCGTGCGCCGGGCGGCGCGGAGCATGGAGCGTGGAACGGCGCCCGCCCGGGCCGAGGTGGGGGTCGACGGCCGACGGGCGGGAGGCAGAACATGAGTCAGGCTCATATGTTAGGTACTGGCAAGTAACGCAACAAGGGTCACGACGGTCGGAACTCCGGACACGGCAGGGCCGCCGCTCCGCGTCTCAGGAGGGGGAGAGACGGAGCAGCGGCCCGGATGCTGCGGAATCGACCAGCAGGCCGGCTACGGCCTGGGGGCCTGTGTCAGCCGACGTTGGCGCAGGAGTTGCCGAACGCCGGGTTCAGCAGGCCGATGATGTCGACCGAGTTGCCGCACACGTTGACCGGGATGTGCACCGGCACCTGGAGCTGGTTGCCGGAGGCCACGCCCGGGGAGCCGGCCGTAACGCCCTCGGCGCCCGCGCTCGCGGCAGCGGAGCCCGCACCAGCCGCAACGATGCCGACGACGGCGGCGCCGACAGCGGCAGCCTTCTTGACGCTCATTTGAGTCTCCTCGAAAAATCAGATCTTCCAATTGCCGTGCAGCATGGCCCAGCACGGAAGGGCACAGGGCGTGCACCACTCCCAACGAAGGCCCGATGCTCCAGTTGCGCCACCCCCGCCACATTCACCCGGTTGCACCAATGAAGGCATTCGGGTGATCAACCGACCCGCCCGTTTCCCGGCGGCCGCTGTCTCGTTCTCCCTGGCGAAACCCGCTCCAACCGGTGCTCGCCCTCGGGCGAAGAAATGAGACCTCCCATGCGCAAGCTCGCCTACGGCGCGTTCGGTTCCGCCGCGGCTGCGGCCCTGCTGCTCGGTGCGGCCGGCGGTGCGTCCGCCAGCGCCGGTGCCGAGGGCGTCGTCGCCGGCTCCCCCGGTGTCCTCTCCGGCAACTCCCTCCAGGTGCCGGTGCACGTGCCGGTCAACCTGTGCGGCAACACCGTGGACATCGTCGGCCTGCTCAACCCGGCGTTCGGCAACTCCTGCCTGAACGCGGGCTGATCCCCCGAGCGGGCCGGCCCGCACCGGCGCCCCGTCACCGGCACCGCCGTACGGACCGGCCCGCCGCGGTCCCCGGGGACCTCGACCCCAGGAGAGCGCGCGGACGCCAGGACTGCCCCCGAACAACACGACGTGGCCGACGGCCCGTCAATTCGGGCTTGATTCCTGGTCCTTCGAAACACTCTCCTGGACGCGCCGGAGTGCGGTTGTCTCTCGGCCGTGCGAGAAATGACCGCGAGGCGCACCACTGCGCGGCCCGCCTCCGCCCACGCCACGGGCGACACGCAATCCCTGAGCCGCGTGAGTGACAATCACGGCGCATCCAGAAGCCAGCGGGCGATGATGCTGATTCGCCCGGCACCCGGCCTGCCACGGCCGGGCAGAAAACGGAGGAAGAAACCTATGCGCAACTTCAAGAAGGCTGCCGCCCTCTCGCTCGCCGCCGCGGGCCTGGTCCTCGGTGCGGCCGGCGGCGCGTCCGCCAGCTCGGGCGCCGAGGCCGTCGTCGCCAACTCCCCCGGTGTGCTCTCCGGCAACTCGATCCAGATCCCGGTGCACATCCCCGTGAACGTCTGCGGCAACTCGATCGGCGTCATCTCCATCCTCAACCCGGCGTTCGGCAACTCCTGCGCCAACGTCGGCTGACGCAGCTGTGCCCGCGCCGCACCACCCGCCCGGGTGGTGCGGCGCACCCCTCCCCGTGCTTGATCTAGGAGATCAACTCCCATGCAGAACGTGAAGAAGGCCGCCCTCCTCTCCGCCACCGCGGCCGGCCTGGTGCTCGGTGCCGCCGGCGGTGCGGCCGCCAGCGCCGGTGCCGAGGGCGTCGTCACCAACTCGCCCGGCGTGCTGTCCGGCAACTCGGTCCAGATCCCGGTGCACGTCCCGGTGAACCTGTGCGGCAACTCGATCAACGTGATCGGCGCCCTGAACCCGGCGTTCGGCAACTCCTGCGCCAACGTCGACATGCCGCACACGGACCCGGCCCCCGTGATGGACGAGGACTGCTGATCACCCGCTGATCCGGCCCCGCCTCGCGTCGCTGCCCCCCGGCCCTGGCCGGGGGGCAGTTCGCGTCGGGCCGCCCGGCGCGACGCGCCCAACCACCAGCACCCACCGAAGGGTTGATTCCGCATGGCACTCAAGACGACCGGCACCGGCGCGCTGGCCGCGATCGGCGCGGCGATGCTGCTGGGGGCCGCCGCCCCCGCCGCGCAGGCCGCCCCCGTGGAGCCGGCCGGCGGCCTGCCCCTGCCGCAGCTCCCGGCCCCCCGGCTCGCCCCGACCGACCTGGGCCAGGCCATGGAGGGCACCAGCAGCGGCCTCGGCTACGCCGTCGCGCCGGTCAAGACGCTGCGGCTGGACCCGTGGGCGCAGTCCTCGGCCGACTTCCTGAACAACGGCGTCGGGGTCCAGCCCGACAACGGCCTGCCCGCCGTCGGCACCGGCACCCTGACCGGCCCGCTGACCGCCGGCGGCGGCGCCAAGGACCTCCCGGCCGTCGGCCCGCTGCTCGGCGCCCTGCCGGGCTGAGCGCGCCGCTCCCGCCGGCCGGTACGACGGAGCCCGGCACCGCCCCCGAGGGGTGGTGCCGGGCTCCGTCGTGCGGGCGGCCCCGGCGGCGGGTGCGGCCCGGGGAGCCGGCGCCGGGCCTCAGGCCTCGACGTCCTGGTTCAGCACGCCGTCCACGCTGGTGCCGGCCGCCTCGGTGAGCGCGCGCAGGGTGTCGACCGCGGAGACCGGCTTGTCGTCGCCGCCGAGCGAGGCGCTGGCGCCGGGTACCGCCTGGACGCCCTCGGTCACCAGCCGCGGGTCGAGCTCGCCGAAGGCCAGCATCCCGTCCGCCAGTTCACCGCTGTGGTCGCCGAGGTAGGCGACCGGCTGGCCGAGTTCGAGCGCCGGGCCGGCCGCGTGCAGCGGGGCCGAGGGCGCGTCCAGGCCGAGGGTGCCGGGGGTGACGCCGTCGGCGGCGGCGGGCAGCGGCAGGGTGGTCCTCAGGGCGGGCCCGACCTTGCCGGCGGCCAGCGAGGGGATCACCTGCTCGGGCATCAGCTGGTGGTTGGCCTTCGGCGGCGGCGGCATCAGCGGGGAGGTCGGGATCGCCCCGGAGACCTCCCCGCCCTCCGCCAGCACCGGCAGCTGGCTGGTCGGCGCGCTCAGCGGGATCGTGAAGGGCACGGTCCGGGTGGACAGGCTGTCCTCCAGCGAGGCGACCTCCTCGGGCGTCATGGGGGTTGCCGCGGCGGCGCCCTGGGAGGCGACGACGCCGGCGCCGACCGCCAGGAGCAGGGCTCCGGTCGCCCGCTTGGAGAGCTTCATGCTGTTCACCGTTCTGTCCATGGATCGTGGATTGGTGCGTGGACCGTTGGATGGTGCGTTCGGTTCGGTCGCCGCCGCGCGTGGGTCCGCCGTGCAGCGGAAAGCACTCTGTCCAAACGAGCCACGCCCGTCCAGGATTGCGAGAGTTAACCGGTACGGCCTATTAATCCGACCGTCTGACACTCCTGCGAGCGATCCCCGGGACCCACCGGGCAATCCGCCGTAACTTTCCCGCCGCTGATTCTTTGAGCTGGTTGTCGCAGCCAGAACGGCGGCAGGAGTCGGACCGCTGATCCGCTGGAGCCCTCGCGTCTTCAACGGTCGGCCGCATTTCGAAATCCCCCCTGACGGGCTAGCAACCGCAGACCGGGTCGCTCGTTGAACGCTTTGCACGAAACAGCGGTCAAGCCCGCCGAGACGACCGTCCCTAGCATTCAGAGAGGTATCTCAGCTCATGCTCAAGAAGACCTTCGCCTCCGTCGGCCTGGCTGCCGCCGCGCTGGCCGCCGTCGCCTCCCCCGCCGCCGCGATCGGCAACTCGGACGGCTCCGCCGCCTCGATCCAGGGCAACGGCGGCACCAACTCCACCGGCACCTGGGGCAACCACAGCCCCAACTTCCACTTCCTGGACAACCCGAACCTCTGCCTGCCCGAGATCCACAACATCGGTGTCGGCGTGCTCGGTGTCGCGGTCCCGGTCGAGGTCGACGCTCTGAACAACCAGCCGAAGCAGACCTGCGTCGTCGGCCAGAGCACCCTCGGCAGCGGCGACGGCGGCGTGTCCCACCTGGTGGGCTGAGGCCTCCCCAGGCCGACGCCGGGCCGGTCGGCACTCCTGCGCCACCGGCCCGGCACCACCACCCCGTCCGGCACCCGTACGTGCCGCACAGATCCGGGGTCCGGCCCGCTCCCCCGGCCGGGCCCGCTCCACCGGCCCAATCTGAGCCACCGGTTGGGCAGTCGCTCCACTCCATCAGATCCGAAAAGGAACCCCAAGAAATGATCAAGAAGGCTCTCGCCGTCGCCGGTATCGCCGCCGCCGGCTTCACCATGGCCACCGCCCCCGCGATGGCCATCGGCGACTCGGACGGCGCCGCCGTCTCCGGCCAGGGCAACGGTGGCACCAACCACAACGGCACCGAGGGCAACCACAGCCCGAACTACCACACCCTCGACAACCCGAACCTCTGCCTGCCGGAGGTCCACAACATCGCCGTCGCCGTCATCGGCGCCGCGGTGCCGATCGAGGTCAAGGCCCTGAACAACAACCCGGAGCAGACCTGCGTCGTCGGCCAGAACACCGTGGGCAGCGGCGACGGTGGCGTCAGCCACCTGATCGGCTGATCTACCGGGCAGCAGCGACCGCCGGGCCGGGGGGATTCACCCCCTGCCCGGCGGTTGCCGTTTATCGGGCCGCCAACACCCGTACGGCTGCGGTGCGTTCGGGTGACAGCGCGTCGATCCGGCGCGTACTGACCATCGGCCGCCGCACCATTGTGATCACGTGTAGTGACTCCCCCGTCACGCGCGCCGTCGGCTCTGTCCGCAGGGTGCCGAGAGCGCGCACAAGAGAGGACTTCTCATGAAGAGCATGCTGGGCAAGGCCCTGCTCACCACCGTCGCCGCGGTGGCCCTCGCCGGTGTCTCCGCCCCCGCGTACGCGCACGTCGCCGCCGGCGGCGGTGGCGAGTTCGTGGCGTCCGCACACGAGCCCTTCCTGGCCGGCGAGCAGCACGGCTGGGCGGAGACCAGCCACATCTTCGCGGCCGGCCAGCAGTGGGGCTGGGCCACCTCCACCGCCGTCGCGGGCGGCGCCGAGGGCATCGCCGTCATCGACTGACACCGGGCGGGACGTACCGGAGGCCGGGCCGCGGATCCACCGCAGCCCGGCCTCCGGCCGTGTCCCAGGGGGTTTCGGGTAGGGCTGCCGGGTCAGCGGACCATCCGGGCGGCCTCCAGCGCCCAGTAGGTCAGGATCTGCCCGGCGCCGGCCCGGCGGATCGAGGTGAGCGTCTCCAGGATGATCCGCTCGCGGTCCACCCAGCCGTTGGCGGCGGCGGCCTCGATCATCGCGTACTCGCCGGAGACCTGGTACGCGGCGACCGGCACCGGGGAGGCGTCGGCGATCTGCCGCAGGATGTCCAGGTACGCCATGGCGGGCTTGACCATCACCAGGTCCGCGCCCTCGGCGAGGTCCTGCTCCAGCTCGCGCAGCGACTCGCGGGCGTTGGCCGGGTCCTGCTGGTAGCTCTTGCGGTCGCCCTTGAGCGAGGAGCCGACGGCCTCGCGGAACGGGCCGTAGAAGGCCGAGGCGTACTTGGCGGTGTAGGCGAGGATGCCCACCTCCTGGTGCCCGGCCTCGTCCAGGGCCCGCCGGACCACGCCGATCTGACCGTCCATCATGCCGGAGGGGCCGACCAGGTGGACGCCCGCGTCGGCCTGCACCACGGCCATGTCGGCGTACCGGGCCAGGGTGGCGTCGTTGTCCACGCTGCCGTCGGCGGCCAGCACGCCGCAGTGGCCGTGGTCGGTGTACTCGTCCAGGCAGAGGTCGCTCATCACCACCAGGGCGTCGCCGACCTCGGCCACCACGTCGCGGATCGCCTGCTGCAGGATGCCGTCCGGGTTGGTGCCCTCGCTGCCGACCGCGTCCTGCACCTCGGGGACGCCGAACAGCATGATGCCGCCGAGGCCCGCCTCGGCGGCCTCGACCGCGGCCCTGCGCAGGGTGTCCCGGGTGTGCTGGACGACGCCCGGCATCGAGGTGATCGGCCTCGGCTCGTCGATCCCCTCGCGCACGAAGGCGGGCAGGATCAGCTCGGCCGGGTGCAGCCTGGTCTCGGCGACCAGCCGGCGCATCGCCGGGCTGGTGCGCAGTCGGCGCGGGCGGACGTACGGGAACTCGGCGGACACGGGGCGACTCCGAACGGTGGAAGGCCCGGGGAGGCGGTGCCTCCCCGGGCGGGGTGTCAGCGCGCGGCCTTGCGGCGCGAGCCGGGACGGCGCTCGCTGGGCCGGTAGACCGGCTCACCGGCGGCCGTCGCGGTGTCCCGGCGGTTGGCGCCGAACTCCGCGAGGGCCTGGGCGAGGGCGCCGGCGGACGGCGCGGGCGCCATCACGTCGACCCGCAGGCCGTGCTCCTCGGCGGTCTTGGCGGTCGCCGGGCCGATACAGGCGATGATCGTGACGTTGTGCGGCTTGCCGGCGATGCCGACCAGGTTGCGCACGGTGGAGGAGGAGGTGAAGAGCACGGCGTCGAAGCCACCGCCCTTGATCGCCTCCCGGGTCTCGGCCGGCGGCGGCGAGGCGCGGACGGTGCGGTACGCCGTCACGTCGTCCACCTCCCAGCCGAGCTCGACCAGACCGGCCACCAGGGTCTCGGTGGCGATGTCGGCGCGCGGCAGCAGCACCCGGTCGATCGGGTCGAAGACCGGGTCGTACGGCGGCCAGTCCTCCAGCAGCCCGGCGGCGGACTGCTCGCCGGAGGGGACCAGGTCCGGCTTGACGCCGAAGTCCACCAGCGCCTGCGCGGTGGTCTCGCCGACCGCCGCGACCTTGATGCCGGCGAAGGCCCGGGCGTCCAGGCCGTACTCCTCGAACTTCTCCCGGACGGCCTTGACCGCGTTGACCGAGGTGAAGGCGATCCACTCGTAGCGGCCGGTCACCAGGCCCTTGATGGCGCGCTCCATCTGCTGCGGGGTGCGCGGCGGCTCCACCGCGATGGTGGGCACCTCCTGCGGCACCGCGCCGTACGAGCGCAGCTGGTCGGACAGGCCGTGGGCCTGCTCCTTGGTGCGCGGCACCAGGACGTTCCAGCCGAACAGCGGCTTGGTCTCGAACCAGGAGTGGGACGAGCGGTGCGCGACCTGCTCCCCCACCACGGCTATCACCGAGGTGGCCGGGTCGACCGGCGCCGACACCGGGGAGGGCAGCACCCGGGCCGCCTTCAGGTCGGCCGCGATCGAGGCCAGCGTGGAGGTGAAGGTGCGCTGGCGGGTGGTGGTGCCGGAGAGCGTCGCGGAGAGCGCCGACTCGGGCTTGCGGCCGCCCGCCACCAGGGCGTTGGCGGTGGCCGGCAGCTGGCCGAGGGTGGTGCGCACCACCAGGGTGGTCTCCGGGACGCCGAGGTCGGGGGCGGAGCCGGCCAGCAGCTGGGCGCCGTCCACGAAGCGCACGTCGGCGCCGTGGCTGCCGCGCAGCGGGACGCCCGCGTACGCCGGGACGCCGACCGACTGGGCGACGCCGGGGATCACCTCGAAGGGGATCGCCGAGCGGGCGCAGACCAGCATCTCCTCGGCGGCGCAGCCGTCCAGGCCCGGGTCGCCGTCGACCGTGCGGACCACGTGCTTGCCGGCCCGGACCGCGTCCGCGACCAGCTTGGCCACGTCCAGGCCGGTGTCCTCGGCCGGGCTGTGCACCTGGACCCCGGACGGACAGTGGGTGCGCACCGCGGCGGCCGTCAGCGGGTCGGTGACCAGGACGTCGGCCGAGGCCAGCACGTCGACGGCGCGCAGGGTCAGCAGACCCGGGTCTCCCGGGCCCGCGCCCAGGAAGGTGCAACGACCGGTCGTGGGGACCGGGTTGCCGGCCGGGCTGCCGGCGGTGGTGGGGCTCATCGGGCTCGCTCCCCCATCAGGTTGGCCGCGCCCTGGGCGAGCAGCCGGTCAGCCAGCGCGCGGCCCAGGGCCGCGGCGTGCTGCTCGGCGTCCTCGTCCAGGACGATCGGGCCGTTGGCGGTCATCTTCAGCAGCGTGGCGCCGTCGACGGTGCCGACCACGCCCTCCAGCCGCAGTTCGGTTCCGTCCCAGGTCGCGAGAGCCGCGACGGGGGCGGAGCAGCCGGCCTCCAGGGCGGCCAGCAGGGCGCGCTCGGCGACCACGGCGGCCCGGGTGGGCCGGTGGTCCAGCGCGGCCAGCTCGGCGGCCAGGCCGGCGTCGACGCACTCGACGGCCAGCGCGCCCTGCCCGGGGGCCGGCAGCATCAGCGCGGGGTCGAGGTGGTCGGTGATCTCGGCGGCGCGGCCGAGCCGGTTGAGGCCGGCGGTGGCCAGCACCACGGCGTCCAGCTCGCCGCCGTCGACGTAGCCGATCCGGGTGTCGACGTTGCCGCGGATCGCGACCGTCTCCAGGGCGGTGCCGCGGGCCGCCGCCCAGGCGTTGAGCTGGGCCGTCCGGCGCGGGGAGCCGGTGCCTATCCGGGCCGGGCGGCCCGCCAGCTTCTCCACCAGGTGCTCCAGGCCGAGGCCGTCGCGGGCGACCAGTGCGTCGCGCGGGTCCTCCCGCTCGGGCACGGCGGCCAGCCGCAGGCCCTCGGGGGCCGCGGTCGGCAGGTCCTTGAGGGAGTGCACGGCGAGGTCGATCCGGCCCTCCAGCAGCGCGTCCCGCAGGGCGGAGACGAAGACGCCGGTGCCGCCGATCTGCGCGAGCGCCTCGCGGGAGGTGTCGCCGTAGGTGGTGATCTCCACCAGCTCGACGGGGCGGCCGGTGACCCGGGTGACCTCGCGGGCGATCATGCCCGACTGGGCCATCGCGAGGGCGCTGCGGCGGGTGCCGAGGCGCAGCGGTCGCGGCTCGCCCTCGTGGGTGCTCGGTTGACCATGCATAGGATCGTCCTGGTCGTGCTGATGGGCTGACTGGTGGTTCATCTGGAGGCTCCGGCTCCCTTGCTGCCACCGGGGTGGACGGCCTGGGCGCCGATCGCGGGGCCGGCCGCCGGGGAGGCCGGGCCGCCGACCGGGGTGCCGGAGACGGCGTGCACCGCCGCGGGGTCCAGGTCGAACAGCTCGCGCAGGGCCTCCGCGTAGCTGGCTCCGCCGGGCTCGGCCGCGAGCTGCTTCACCCGCACGGTGGGTGCGTGCAGGAGCTTGTCGACCACCCGGCGGACGGTCTGGGTGATCTCCGCCCGGGAGCGGTCGTCCAGGCCGGGCAGCCGACTGTCCAGCCGGGCCAGCTCGCTGCTGACCAGGTCGGAGGCCATCGACCGGAGGGCCACCACGGTGGGGGCGATCCGGGCGGCCCGCTGGGCGGCGGCGAAGGCCGCCACCTCGTCGGCGACGATCGTGGTGACCGCGTCGACGTCGCCGGCACCGGGGGTGGCGGCGTGCGCGTGCGACAGGCTCTCCAGGTCGACCAGCAGCGCGCCCGGCAGGCCGTGCACGGCGTGGTCGACGTCGCGCGGCATGGCCAGGTCGAGGAAGGCGAGCGGGCCGGGGGCGGTGCGGGCGGCGACCGCGGCGGCAGCCTCGGGCGCGCCGATCACCACGCCGGCGGCGCCGGTGCAGGAGATCACCAGGTCGACGTCGGCCAGCGTCTCGGGGACCTTGGCGAAGTCGACCGTGCGGGCGGCGCCGCCGAGGATCTCCACCAGGCGCTCGGCGCGGGCGGCGGTGCGGTTGGCGATCAGCAGGTCGGTGACGCCGGCCCGGACCAGGGTGGCGGCGGCCAGCGAGCTCATCGAGCCGGCGCCGACCACCAGGGCCCGCTTGCCGGCGATCTCCCCGGCCCGGGCGGCGATCTGCTCCAGGCCGAAGGTGACCAGCGACTGGCCGGCCTTGTCGATGCCGGTCTCGCTGTGGGCCCGCTTGCCGACCCGCAGGGCCTGCTGGAACAGCTCGTTCAGGCCGCGCCCGGCGGTGTGCTCCTCCTGGGCGCGGGCCAGCGCGTCACGCAGCTGGCCGAGGATCTGGCCCTCGCCGACCACCATCGAGTCCAGGCCGCAGGCCACCGAGAACAGGTGGTGGACGGCGCGGTCCTCGTAGTGCACGTACAGGTGGGAGGTGAGCTCCTCCAGGTCGACGCCGCTGTGGTGGGCGAGCAGCAGCGACAGCTCGGCGACGCCGGCGTGGAACTTGTCCACGTCCGCGTAGAGCTCGATCCGGTTGCAGGTGTTGACCAGCGCGGCCTCGCCGACGGTCGCCGTGGCGGCGGCGTCGTGCAGCAGCCGGGTGGGGACGTCACCGGTCAGTGCGGCGCGCTCCAGCACCCCGACCGGGGCGGTGCGGTGGCTCAGGCCGACCACGAGCAGGCTCATGACCGACCCCCGCGACAGCTGTGGACCATGGCGTTCATGCCGGCATCACCGCGGAACGGTCGCCGTCGGTGCCCTTGCCGGAGCGGGGCTTGGCGGCCTCGGTCTTGGCGGGCTCGCTCTTCGCCCCGCCCGCGGCGCGGCGCAGCTTGGCCGCGGCGGCCCGGACCGGGCCCGGGGCGCGGTCCAGCATGCCGCCGTCCTGCCCGGGCTCCTCGCCGGCCTTGCGCTGCTCGTGGAAGGCGAGGATCTGGAGCTCTATCGAGAGGTCGACCTTGCGCACGTCCACCCCGTCCGGGACGGTCAGCACGGTGGGCGCGAAGTTGAGGATGCTGGTCACGCCGGCCTCCACCAGCCGGTCGCAGACCTGCTGGGCGGCGCCGGGCGGGGTGGTGATCACGCCGATGGAGACCTGCTGGCCGGCCACGATGGACTCCAGCTCGTCCATGTGGCGCACCGGCAGGCCGGCCGCGGTGCTGCCGACCACGGCCGGGTCGGCGTCCAGCAGGGCCGCCACCCGGAAGCCGCGGGAGGCGAAGCCGCCGTAGTTGGCGAGTGCGTGGCCCAGGTTCCCGATGCCGACGATGACGACCGGCCAGTCCTGGGTGAGGCCCAGCTCGCGGGAGATCTGGTACACGAGGTACTCGACGTCGTAGCCGACGCCCCGGGTGCCGTACGAGCCGAGGTAGGAGAAGTCCTTGCGCAGCTTGGCGGAGTTGACCCCGGCGGCGGTGGCCAGCTCCTCCGAGGAGACGGTGGGCACCGAGCGCTCGGAGAGCGCGGTGAGCGCCCTCAGGTAGAGCGGCAGGCGGGCGACGGTCGCCTCCGGGATGCCCCGGGCACGGGAGGGTCGGCGCGCGGCGCCTGCGTCGGGCGTCTGCGAACTGCTCTGGGTGGGTCGGCCGATTGCCACGGTGCTCCTGTGGGTGAAGCTGGGCTTAGGCAGCCAGGCTATGCGTTTGTGAACGTGTGCACAAAGATGGTGTCCGTTTTGTCCCCGCACAGTGATGCGCATCACTCGCCTCCCGCGGCGGACAGCACCGTCCGCGGCCGGTCCCCGTCGGGCGGCGGCGGGCCGACGGGCACCTCGCGGCGCAGCAGCGGGACGCCCGCGCCCGGGCCGGCCGCGCCCGCGGGCTCCAGCCGGGGCCAGGGCACCCGGGCGGCCTCGCGCAGCGGCGCGGCCCAGTCGCCGGCCGCGGCCGCCGGGTCGCCGGGCGGGACGGCGACGCAGTGCCGCAGCAGGTCGGCGGCGGCCCGGGCGTCGCCGAGCGCGGTGTGCGCCGGGTACCGGCCGAGGCCGGCCGCCGCGACGCAGGCCGCCAGGCCGTACCCGCCGGCGTCGGCGAGCCGGGCGCGGGCCAGCCGCATGGTGCACAGCTCCGGGACGGGCGGCAGCTCGACCCCGAGCCGGGCGAACTCGCGCTCCAGGAAGGACCGGTCGCAGCTGACGTGGTGACCCACCAGGACCCGGCCGGCCAGCAGGTCCAGCAGGACCGGGGCGACCTCGCGGAAGCGCGGGGCGCCGACCACCTGGTCCTGGGTTATCCGGTGCACGTGGGTGGGGCCGACCGGCCCGGCCGGGTCGACCAGGGTGGCGAACTCGCCCTCGGCCCGCAGCCGGTGGTCGAGCAGCACCACGGCGACCTCGACCACCCGGTGCCGCCAGGGGCTGCGGCCGGTGGCCTCGACGTCGACCACGGCGTACCCGCCCGGCACCGGGGGCACACGGCGGTCACCGAGCAGCATCGTCCTGCTCTCCTCTTGTCAGCGACCCCCGGCGGACACAAAGCCCCACGATGGTAAGCCGACGAACGAGCCCTTTTTCAAGGAGATCTTCATCTCGGCCGACAACGATTCGGCGAACCACCCCCGCCGATCGGCGGGGGTGGTACTGGTGCCCGGGCGGGCCGCTCAGCCGCCGAGGGCGGTGCGCAGCCGGCGCTCGTCGACCCGCCAGAAGTCGTGCTGGCGGCCGTCGATCAAGGTCACCGGGATCTGCTCCCAGTACTTCTCGTACAGCTCCGCGTCCCGGGTGATGTCCTTCTCCTCGAAGGCGGCGCCGAGTTCACCGGTGACCTTGAGGATCACCGCGCGGGCGTCCTGGCAGAGGTGGCAGTCCGGCTTCCCGACCAAGGTCACGGTCCGGTCCGCCGGGTTCTTCTTGTCGCGTCGCAGCAGGCTCACCCGACCCATTGTGCCTGCCGGCCCCGGCCGGCCGCCGGGCCGCGGCGCCGCCGCCACACCCCGGATGCGGGCTGTTAACGGGGGCTGCACACCACGGTCACGGGATCCGACACCGCCGCTGGCTATGCTCGTTGCCATGGCCGCGCTGCGAAGGCTCACCCAGGCAAGGCGTTCCCCGACCGAGCGGACCGCCCTGGCGGGCGAGGCCGCCGCCCAGGCCGCCGAGGCGGACCTGCTGGCCGCCGCCCCCGGGCCCGGCACGGCGCAGGAGCCGCACCGCGCGGCGGCCGACGCCCCGGGCGCGGCGGACGGGACGCCGGAGCCGGCGCCCGCCGCGGACGGCGGGCCCGCGCCGAAGGGCGCCAAGCAGCCCAAGGCCCCCGCCGAGGACCACACCCCGACGCCGGACGACCCGCGGGCGGCCGCCTTCTTCGACTGCGACAACACCATCCTGCGCGGGGCCGCGATCTTCTACCTGGGCATCGGGCTGTACCGCCGCCGCTTCTTCAGCCGCCGCGACGTGGCCCGGTTCGCCTGGCAGCAGGCCTGGTTCCGGCTGCACGGCTCGGAGGACCCGGCGCACATCGCGGACGCCCAGGACACCGCGCTCGGCCTGGTCGCCGGCAAGCGGACGGCCGACCTGGAGGCGATCTGCGAGGAGATCTTCGAGGAGGTCATCGCCCGGAAGATCTGGCCGGGCACCCGCGCCCTGGTCCAGATGCACCTGGACGCCGGGCAGCGCACCTGGCTGGTCACCGCCGCCCCGCAGGAGGTGGCCCGGATCATCGCCCGGCAGCTCGGCATGACCGGCGCGCTGGGCACGGTCTCCGAGACCGCCGACGGCGCCTACACCGGCCGGCTGGTCGGCGGCCTGCTGCACGGCCCGGCCAAGGCCGCCGCGGTCCAGGCGCTGGCCCGGCGCGAGCAGCTCGACCTCAGCCGCTGCGCGGCCTTCAGCGACTCCGCCAACGACATCCCGATGCTGGCGCTGGTCGGCCACCCCTACGTGATCAACCCGGACGCCGCGCTGCGCCGCCACGCCCGGGCGATGGGCTGGCGGGTGCGGGACTTCCGGACCGGCCGCAAGGCGGCCCGGATCGGCCTGCCGGCCGCGGCCGGGCTCGGCGTACTGGCCGGTGCGGCCGCGGCGGCCGTCACGGTACGCCGCCGGCAGCGCGCCGCCTGCTCCTGAGCCCCGCGCGGGACGGGAGGTTCGCACACGGTCGGCGTGTCGGCGGAGCACCTCCCCACACGTCAACCTGGCGTTTCGCCAGCCACTCCATGGATGGGCGCGGGCTCACGCTAACGAGCTAACCCGGCGCCGGGCCGCCGGGTGACCGAACCGGATCGGCGGCGACCGGATCTGATCGTTCGTCGACTTGGGAAACTCGGGGATTGCGGGGCGCCAGGACGGGGAAACCGCCCCTCCCGCCCTTAAATTGGTCACACGGTGCTTACGAGCGCTCACGTTGCGCCAGACGGACGGTGACAACTCCGGTCATTACCAGCTGAAAATGCACAACAAGTGGACCTCGAACGACCACTTCGACCACAGGGTGTAGCTGTCATTGCACAAAGCGTTATCCTCTCTGGGATGCACGCCACCACGCGTCCCCGGTGACGGGGGGTCAGGCAGTGTGCTCTCCGCACAGGCGGAGGTGACCCGTCCACAGTTCTGCCTCTGGGAGTCCCGTGTACCCACCCGTCCGGAACGACGCGCCTACCTCCCCCCGCCCGTCGACCGCCACCCTGCGTCCCGGTACGCGCCTGGACCAGCTGTGGGCCGCGATCCGCGACTTCGAGCTGCTCGTCCCGCAGCCCGCGGTGGCCGGCACCCCCCTGAGCACCGGCTACGGCCGGCCGGCCCGTCCCGTTCCCGGCGCGCTGCTGCGCTCCACCGCCACCAGCGGCACCGGGACCAGCGGCCCGGGCGCCAGCGGAACCGGCTCCGGCACCGGGACGCGCGGCCGCACCGCGGTCGGCGGCGGGAGCACCGGCCGCGGCCGGACCAGGTCCGCCACCGGGACCGGCACCGGCTCCGAGACCGAGCACAACCCGATCGTCGACCTGGTCGAACGCGCCCAGAACGGCGAGAGCGAGGCCTTCGGCCGGCTCTACGACCACTACGCCGACACCGTGTACCGCTACATCTACTACCGGGTCGGCAGCCGGGCCACCGCCGAGGACCTGACCAGCGAGACCTTCCTGCGCGCACTGCGCCGGATCGGCACCTTCACCTGGCAGGGGCGGGACTTCGGCGCGTGGCTGGTGACCATCGCACGCAACCTGGTGGCCGACCACTTCAAGTCCAGCCGCTTCCGGCTGGAGGTCACCACCGGCGAGATGCTGGACTCCAACGAGTGCGAGCGCAGCCCCGAGGACTCGGTGCTGGAGTCGCTCTCCAACGCGGCGCTGCTGGACGCCGTACGGCGGCTCAACCCGCAGCAGCAGGAGTGCGTGACCCTGCGCTTCCTGCAGGGGCTCTCGGTGGCCGAGACGGCCCGGATCATGGGCAAGAACGAGGGTGCCATCAAGACCCTCCAGTACCGCGCGGTGCGCACGCTGGCCCGCCTGCTGCCGCCCGACGCCCGGTGATCGCGGCAGGTACCGGCACCGGTGGGCCGGTCGGCGGCGGCGGCATATCCGGCGGCCCGTCAGCCCGGCCGTCCTCCGCACACGTGCGGGTGAATGGGCGGTCACATGATCAGCCGTGCGTAACCGACCCCCGGCCGCGCTCGTTGGCCAGCGTGCAATCCGTCATCGGGGCCGCAGTCAAGCCCGATCCAGGCATGTCACCCGATGGTGTGGTTTCGGCCCGCCGAGGCAACCGTCCGGCCGGCCTGGGTGTCGAAAACGACGAAGGGAGGTGTGGCCCGTGACGGCAAACGTGCTGGAGCACCGGCGGGCAAAGGCCTTCGCCGAGGCGCTGGAGGCCCACCGGACAGAGAGCAGGGCCGACACCGGAGGCGCGGCCCGAGCCGGCTCGTCCAGGGCCGACCAGGCCCGCGGCGGCTCCGCCGCGATGGCGGAGCTGCTGGCGATGGCCGGCGCCCTCGGCTCGCTGCCGGAGCCGGAGCTGGACGCCGAGGCCCGGGTGGTCCAGCGGGCGCAGCTGATGGCCGCGTTCGAGCAGGAGTGGGCCGGTGGCCGGCCCGCCGTGGCGCTGCCCAGGCAGCGGCGGCACCGGGCGGTCCGCGCGGTCTCGCGCAGCCGGTGGGGCCGACGGCTGGCGATCGGCGGCCTGGTCGCCGGGGTGGCGGTCGGCAGTTTCGCCGGTGCCGCGGCCGCGAGCACCAACGCCCTGCCGGGGGACCCGCTGTACGGCATGAAGCGCGGTCTGGAGGGCCTCCAGCTGGACTGGGCGGACTCCGACGCCGAGCGCGGCGCGCTGCTGCTGGAGCAGGCCTCCACCCGGCTCGACGAGGCCCAGTCGCTGCTCCGGCGGGCCGGTTCGCCGGACACGCTGAGCCCCGACACGGTCGAGCAGGTCCGGCGTGCGCTGGACGACATGCACACCGAGGCGGTGCGCGGCCGTGACCTGCTGCGCGCGGTCTACCGGAGCAACGGCTCGCTCGCCCCGATGCGCAAGCTCGCCACCTTCGCGGAGGGCGAGGACGACCGCTGGACCACGCTGCAGAGCCGGCTCCCCGGCCAGCTCACCGGCCAGGCCGGCAAGGTCGACCAGCTCTTCGACGACATAAGCGAGGACGTCGCGCCCCTGCACCTGGAGCAGCCCGCCGCGGACGGCGGTCAGGCCCCGGGCGGCACGGGAGCGGGCGGCGAGCAGTCCCCCGGTGCGGCCGGGCACCAGCCCGGTACCACCGGTGGCCGGCCGCAGTCCCCGGCCGGCACCCCGGACCCGCACGGCAAGGGCGGCACCGGCGGTGCGGCGACGGGCGGGTCCGCCCCGAGCAGCGCGCCGGCCGGCGTCGGTGGCCTGGTGAACGGGCTGACCAACGGGCTGACCGGGGGCGGGGCCGCCGGTACGCCGTCGGCCGGGCAGCCGGACCGTTCGGCCTCCTCGCCGACGCCGTCGGCGGACCCGGCGGCCCCGGAGAACCAGGGCCTGACCCTTCCGCCGCTGCTCCCGGGCCTGCTGCCCGGGCTGACCCTGAACTGACGGCGGGTCGGCGGCGGGAGCGGGGGACCACCCCCCACCCCCCCTCCCCCTCCCATTCCCCT
>NZ_JBXQQB010000027.1:34374-123596 GCF_057220535.1 Kitasatospora sp. NEAU-CNBT7
CCCCTGTTCGTCCCGAACCTGTGGTGGGTTTGGGTCCTTCCGGAGCCCCCCCCCCCCCCCCCCCCGCTCCGGCTCCGGCTCCGGCTCCGGCTCCGGCTCCGGCTCCGGCTCCGGCTCCGGCTCCGGGGCAGGGTCGGTCAGAAGAAGACCGAGCGCCGCTGCACCAGCAGCTTGTAGAGCGTGTGCTGGATGGTCTCGCGGACCTGGTCGGTGAGGTCGAAGACCAGCATCGGGTCGTCCGCGGCCTCCTTGGGGTAGCCGTCGGTCGGGATCGGCTCGCCGAACTGGATGGTCCACTTGGTCGGCAGCGGGACCGCCCCGAGCGGGCCGAGCCAGGGGAAGGTCGGCGTGATCGGCAGGTACGGCAGGCCGAGCAGCCGGGCCAGCGTCTTGAAGTTGCCGATCATCGGGTAGGTCTCCTCGGCCCCGACGATCGAGCAGGGCACGATCGGCACCTGGGCCCGCAGCGCCGAGGCGACGAACCCGCCGCGGCCGAAGCGCTGCAGCTTGTACCGGTCGGCGAAGGGCTTGCCGATGCCCTTGAAGCCCTCGGGCCAGACCCCGACCACCTCGCCGCGTTCCAGCAGGGTCTGCGCGTCCTCGTTGCAGGCGAGGGTGTGGCCGGCCTTGCGGGCCAGCTCCCCGACCACCGGGAGGACGAAGACCAGGTCGGCGGCGAGCATCCGCAGGTGGCGCCGGGACGGGTGGTGGTCGTGCACCGCGACCTGGGTCATCAGGGCGTCCAGCGGGACGGTGCCGGAGTGGTTGGCGACGATCAGCACGCCGCCCTCGGCGGGGACGTTCTCGATGCCCCGGACCTCGATCCGGAAGTACTTCTCGGCGAGCGGCCGCAGCAGCGAGAGGAAGACCTGCTCGGTGAGCTCCTCGTCGAAGCCGAAGTCGTCCACCTCGTAGTCGCCGGTGATCCGGCGCCGCAGGAAGGACAGGCCGTCGGCGGCCCGGCCCTCCCAGCCCTTGCCGAGCAGCCGGGTGGCGGTGTCGCCGAGCGGTCCGGCCAGCGCGCCGCCGACGGCGTCGGCGAGCCGGTCGGCCAGCGCGGGGCGGCCGGCCTGCCAGCTGGGTGCGGACTCGATCGGGATGACCTTGGCCTCGCCGACGGCGTGGTTCCTGGCGGCAGTCATCGCGGCATCGGCTCCTCGGTGTGGTGGCCCGTGGTGGGGTGGTGGCCGTCCGGGCCGAGCAGGGCGGCCAGCCGGTCGGTGACGGCGGTCAGGCGTTCGGGCGGCAGCAGGCCGGCCGACTGGGCGGCGGCGAAGTCGGCGAAGGCCTGCGGGGTGGTCCGGCCGGGGGTGAAGCCGAAGGTCTCCCGGAGCTTGGCGGTGTCGACCACCCGCCCGTGGCTGAGCAGCTGGATCTGCTCGGGCGACATGTCGGCGAGCCTGGTCTGCCGGACCAGGCCGGCCACCAGGTTGAGGGCGGGCCGCAGCAGCGGCACGGTCGGCCGGCCGAGCCGGCGGGCGCACTGGGAGAGCAGCAGCACGCCGTCCCCGGCGACGTTGAAGGTGCCGGTGTTGGTGGTGCCCGGCCGGGGTTCGGCCGCGGCCAGCCGCAGGACCTCGATCGCGTCGTCCTCGTGGACGAACTGCAGCCGGGGGTCGCGGCCGAGCACGGTCGGCAGCAGCGGGAGCGCGAAGTAGGCGCTGAGCGGGGTGTCGCCGGCCGGGCCGACGATGTTCGCGAACCGCAGCACGGTGACGGCGACGTCGGGCCGGCGCCGGGAGAAGCCCCGGACGTAGCCCTCGACCTCGGCGGCGTCCCGGGCGAAGCCGCCCGGCGGCAGCTCCTTGGGCTGCATGCCCTCGGCGAAGACGGCCGGGTCGCGGGGTGCGGACCCGTACACGGCGGTGGTGGACTTCACCACCAGCCGGCGCAGGCCCGGTGCCTTCTGGCAGGCGCCGAGCAGCTGCATGGTGCCGATGACGTTGGTCTCCTTGACGGCGCTGCGGCCGCCCCCGCCCGTCGCGCTGACGTTGAGGTGGACCACCGTGTCGACCTGGTGCTCGGCGATTACCCGGGCGACCGCGGGCCGGCGCAGGTCCAGCCGGGTGAAGGCGACCCCGGGCGGCAGCTCGCCGGGCGGTGGCTGGACGTCGACCCCGACGACCCGGTCGACCCCGGGCGCGGCGGCGATCCCGGCGGCGAACCGGGCACCCAGATGGCGGGCGACTCCCGTGACGAGCACGACCTTGCCCACGTGTCCGTGTCCTCCTTCGTCCCGTCCCTGTCCGAAACCGTACCGTGCCGGGATTTCCCGGACGCCGACACGCCCGAGGGGCGAGAAGCGGCGGACCGGAAACACGACTGCCCGCCCCGGCGGAGCCGGGACGGGCAGTGCACACACCTGGTACGCGAGAGCGACCGTGGGCGGGCTGACTCCCGCGCGAAACGGGGCAAGCGCCAGCCGAGGTGTTACTTCTTGTTGCGACGCTGAACGCGAGTCCTCTTCAGAAGCTTGCGGTGCTTCTTCTTGGCCATACGCTTGCGACGCTTCTTGATGACAGAGCCCACGGAACAACCCTCGCTCACTCGGACCCACGCCCGTGAGAGACGGGAGTCCATACGACTGACGGAGGGCCTAGCCTACCCCCCGCTTCGCGTAAGCCGTAATCGTGCCCCGACCGAGGCCCTGAGCCGTGTCCGGGCTACGCGCTCTGCAGCCGGACGTAGGACTCCTTGAGGTAGTCGTGGACCTCCTTCTCGGGGACCCGGAAGGAGCGGCCGACCCTGATGGCCGGAAGCTCTCCGCTGTGCACCAGGCGGTACACCGTCATCTTCGACACCCGCATGACCGCGGCCACCTCGGCCACGGTCAGGAAGACGACATCCTGGAGGGGGCGTTCGCCGGAACTCATGACCTCACCCGACCCTTACCCGTGTGCAAGGCACCGGCTTCCCCTCCGGTGACTCCACCGGCACACGTGTATCCCCAGAGTAGTTATGGGTGGTACCAGTGGGAAGAGGGGGAAGCTCACTCCTTGTACGGTGCGAGATCCGCCCGTTGCAGTACGTAGTCGCTCAGCGGTCTGTAGCACTCGGGGGGAGATCCGTCGTCCACCGGGACCACCACCGCGACCTCGCGCTCGGCCTCGGCGACGAACGGCGCCGGGTCGTTGGAGTCGGCGATCCCGGCGGCCGGGACGCCGAGCCGGCCGGCCCCGCAGAGCCAGCCGTGGTCGCCCAGTACCAGGCCCGGCAAGGGGTGTCCGGCCCTGGCGAGTTCGTCGAGGACCAGCCGGACCGGCTGCGCGGAGTGGGTGTGCAGCAGCTCCCCGCGGCCGCGGTCGAGTCTGCCACCACGCGCCGATCCCCCGTCAAGACCCCGGACCACGGCGACCGGTCCGCGGTAGTCGAGCACGCAGCTGCGCTCGCCGTCGGGGGTGGGCTCACGGAAGCGCGTACCGCGCGCGGGAGTGAGCAGAGTGCAGCCGGCTGCTTCGAGCGCCCTGGCGATGGAGGTGTGAAACTCCGTCAGCCTGGTCGGGTGGCCGGTGCCGGCCAGGACGGTGGCCCGGCGGCGGACGGCGGTGCGCAGCAGCGCGGCCATCCGGTCGAGGGCGTCCAGGGTGAGGTCCGGGTCGATGGTGTCGGGCCCCTGGCCGCGGCCGAAGTCCGGGTCGACGCCGCACCGCTCGGCCATCAGGGCGAGCACGGCGCCGGGACCCCAGCGTCCCTGCGGGGCCAGTCCCATCAGGGCCGCGGGGTCGCCCTGGCCGAACAGCCGGTAGCTGCGGAGGTTCTTCTGCCGGCTGGTCGGGATGTTCCCGCCGGCCAGCCGGCGGTGCAGCAGGTGGGCGCGCAGCGCCGCACGGGCGGGGTCGCCGGGTGCGGGGTCGCCGGGTGCGGGGCGGGGGTTCACGGGATCAGGCCGTGGTGCGGGAGGACGGCGCGGCGGGCCGCCAGGATGGCTTGGTCGAGGCGGTCCCCGGGGTCGTAGCCGTGGTCGTGGAAGTCCCGCCAGTGCGGTTCGACGCCGTCGGTCATCCGCAGCGGGGCCTGCTGCCGGGTGCGCCGGTAGACCTCGGCGCGCCACTGCGGCGGGGTCTTTGCGGCCGGGTCGACGGGGCGGCCGGCGGCGGTGGCGACCAGGTGGGTCCAGGCCCTCGGGACCACGTCGACGACGGCGTACCCGCCGCCGCCGAGCGCCAGCCAGCGGCCGTCGGCGTGCTCGTGGGCCAGTCGGTGCAGGGCCTCGGTGACCAGGCGCTGGGCGTCCAGCGAGACCGCGAGGTGGGCGAGCGGGTCCTCGACGTGGGTGTCGGCGCCGTGCTGGGTCACCAGGACCTGCGGGCGGAAGGCGGCCAGCAGTTCGGGCACCAGGGCGTGGAAGGCGCGCAGCCAGCCGGCGTCCCCGGTGCCGGCTGGCAGCGGCAGGTTGGCGGCGGAGCCGGGGGCGTCGGGGCCGCCGGTCTCGGTGGACCAGCCGGTCTCCGGGAAGAGCGTCGCCGGGGACTCGTGCAGCGAGACGGTCAGCACCCGGGGGTCGTTCCAGAACGCGGCCTGGACGCCGTCGCCGTGGTGGACGTCGACGTCCACGTAGGCGACCCGTTCGGCGCCGAGCTCCAGCAGCCGGGCGATGGCGAGGGCCGGGTCGTTGTAGACGCAGAAGCCGGCGGCCTTGGCGGGCATGGCGTGGTGCAGGCCGCCGGCGAAGTTGACGGCGTGCGGGGTCTCGCCGCGCCAGACGGCCTCGGCGCCGGCCACCGACTGGCCGGCGATCAGCGCGGACGCCGTGTGCAGGCCGGGGAAGGCCCAGTTGTCCTCGGTGCCGAGGCCGTGCGCGGGGTCCGCGGTGCCGGGGTCGGCGGCGACCCGGCGGACCGCCTCGACGTACCCGGCGGTGTGCACCAGGCGCAGCGTGGAGTCGCCGGCGGACGGCGCGGAGCGCAGGGCGACACCCGGTCCGGCGTGCAGGCCGAAGGCCTCGACCAGGCGCATGGTGAGCGCGAGGCGGGTCGGGTCCATCGGGTGTCCCGGGCCGAAGTCGTAGCCGGTCTCGGCCTCGTCCCAGAACAACTGCAGGCCGCAAGGGGTCTCACGCTCGGCTTCGGGCATGGCCCCACGGTAGTGGGTGCGGCGGGGCGGGTCCCGGACGGCCCCCGGCCGCCGCGGGCGGGGTGTCCGGCGGGCGGGTCAGCTGTGGACGGGCTCGCTCCGGCGGGCCGCGGCCGGGGCGAAGTGGCCGGAGAGCGGGAGGATCAGCAGCACCAGGAGCATCGGCGCGAGCAGCGCCCAGCGGTAGGAGGAGGCGTCGGCGATGGCGCCGACCAGCGGGGAGCCGATCAGGAAGCCCACGTAGTTGAACAGGTTGAGCCGGGCCACCGCGGCGTCCGAGTCGTCCGGGAAGAGCCTCCCGCCGGCCGCGAAGACCTGCGGGATGATCGCGCAGATGCCGAAGCCGAGCACGGTGAAGCCGGCGATGGCCGCCCACGGTCCGGGCGAGACGGCGGCCAGCAGGAAGCCGAGCGCGGCCAGCGCGGAGCCGGCCCGGACCACCGGGACGGCGCCGAAGTGCTGCACGGCGCGGTCGCCGACGGTGCGTCCGACCAGCATCGCCAGCATGTAGCCGAGGTAGGAGAGTTTGGCGACGTCGTCGGGGCTGTCCAGGCCGTCGGTGAGGTACTTGACGCTGTAGTTGGAGACCGAGGCGTCGGCGATGTACGCGACGGCCATGGCGAGGCACAGCGGCAGCAGCGGCTTCCAGGGGATCGAGCGGGCGGCGGCCTCGGCGGCCTCCCGGACGGCGTCGCCGAGTTCGGCCCGGCCGGCGAAGCGGGTGCCGGCCAGCAGGGCGAGCGGGATCAGCACCGCGGCGGCGCCGCCGAACAGCGCGGGCAGGCCCAGGTGGTAGTGCGCGCCGAGGCCGGCGACGGCGGCGCCGATGATGCCGCCGAGGCTGAACGCGGCGTGGAACCCGATCATGATGCTGCGGCCGTAGCGGTGCTGGAGGCCGACGCCGAGCATGTTCATCGAGGCGTCCAGTGCGCCGACCAGCAGGCCGAACGCGCCGAGCGCGAGGCCCAGTTCCCACAGCGAGTCGCCGAAGCCGGTCAGTCCGAGGGTGAGGCAGACGGCGGGCTGGACGACCCGCAGCACGGCCCGCGCGCTGGTGCGCTTGACCAGGTGCTCGGAGGTGATCGAGCCGACCCCGGCGAGGATCGGGACGGCCGCCAGGAAGACCGGCAGCAGGCTGTCGCTGAGCCCGTAGCGGTCCTGGATCTCCGGGATGCAGGTGACCAGCAGGGCGAAGGTGACGCCCTGCAGCAGGAAGGCGGCGGCGAGCGCCACCCGGGCCTGCCGGAGCCGTTCGGTGACGACCGTGTCCTGCATCTGCCGACCTCGCTCAGCCTCCGGCGCTACCGGCCGGTACGACGATGTTGGCGAGAGCGTAGGTGCTGCGGGGGCTTTCCGGGAGGGGTGCGACGCGAACGGGTCCGGATCCGCCGGAACGGGTCAGGCCGGCCGGTCGAGTACCAGGCCGGGCACCCGGCCGAGGTCGGTCAGCAGACCGGTCGCCCCGGCGGCGGTGAGCCGGGCGGGGTCGGTGAGCGCCGCGTAGCCGTACACGTCCATGCCGGCGGCGCGGGCGGCGAGCACCCCGTTGGGGCTGTCCTCGATCACCAGGCAGCGGGCGGGCGCCACCCCGAGGGTCCGGGCGGCGTGCAGGAAGAGGTCGGGGGCGGGCTTGCCGACGCCGACGTCCTGGGCGCTGAAGATCCGCTCCTCGGCCAGCAGCGGGCGCAGGCCGGTGAGGTCGAGTGCGGTCCTGATCCAGGTGTGGTGGGCGGAGGAGGCCAGGCAGTACGGGACCTCGTGCTGCTGGAGGGTCTTCAGCAGCTGTTCGGCGCCGCGCACCGCGGTCAGTTCGGCGGTGAAGGCGTCGAAGACCCGGGCGTGGAACAGCTCGTCGAAACCCTCGGGGAGGGTGGCGCCGTACCGTTCGCCGATCACGTCGTGGATCTTGTGCGCGGCGCAGCCCATGTAGTCCCGGTAGGAGTCCTCGACGGTGGTGGGGAAGCCGAGTCCGGTCAGGTACTCGGCGAGCACCCGGTTGGAGATCGGCTCGCTGTCCACCAGGACGCCGTCGTTGTCGAAGATCACCAGGTCGTAGCTCACCCGCCCGAGCCTACTTGCCGCCGGAGGCCAGCTCGCGGGAGCGGTCCCGGGCGGCCTCCAGGGCGCCCAGCATGGCGGCGCGCACGCCGTGGTTCTCCAGCTCGCGGATGGCGGCGATGGTGGTGCCGGCCGGGGAGGTGACCGCCTCGCGCAGCTTGACCGGGTGCTCGCCGGAGTCCCGCAGCATGATCGAGGCGCCGATCGCGGACTGCACGATCAGGTCGTGCGCGACCGTGCGGGGCAGACCGAGCAGGATGCCGGCGTCGATCATGGCCTCGACCAGGAAGTAGAAGTACGCCGGTCCGGAGCCGGACAGCGCGGTGGCCGCGTCCTGCTGGGACTCCGGCACCCGCAGCGCCTTGCCGACCGAGCGGAAGATCTCCTCGGTGCGGGCCAGGTGCGCCTCGGTGGCGTGCGAGCCGCCGGAGATCACGCTCATCCCCTCGTCCACCAGGACGGGCGTGTTGGGCATCACCCGCACCACCGGCGTCCCGGCGGCGAGGCGGTCCTCGAACCAGGTGGTCGGGATGCCCGCCGCGGCCGACACCACCAGCCGGTCGGTGGCGACGTGCGGCGCCAGGTCGTGCAGGAGCACCCCCATGTCCTGCGGCTTGACCGCCAGGATCAGGGTGTCGGCCAGCTTGGCGGCGTCCGCGTTGGAGACGGCGGTGATGCCGTAGCGGGCGGTCAGCTCCTCGGCGCGCTCGGGGCGGCGGGCGGTCACCAGGACGTCGCCCGGGTCCTTGCCGGCCCGCAGCAGACCGGAGAGCAGGGCCTCGCCGATCTTGCCGGTGCCCAGGAAGGCGATCTTCTGTCCGGGTGCGCTGCTGCTCATGGCCGCTCCTTCGTACGGTGCTGCCGCCATCCTCGCACCGGGGCGGGCCCCGGCGGGGCGGCCGTCCACGGTGCGGATGCGCCGGGGCGTCGGGGCTCGGGCGTCGGGGGCTCAGGCGTCCGGGGTTGCGCCCGGGGGTACCGCGGTGTCGACGGTGACGCCCAGCCAGGCCAGCAGCGGACGGCACGGGCGGCAGGGGAGGTGGGCGGTGGTCCGCGGCGGCGCGCCGGTGACGTGGAGCAGGGCGAGGGTGGCGCCGGCGAGCTCCTGCGGGAGCCGTTCGGCCCGGCGGTCGGCCAGGTCCAGCCAGCCGGTGAGGACGGTCAGTTCGGGGCAGGAGCCGGCGGCGGGGCCGAGCAGCTCGACCAGCAGCGGGTGCGGCGGCGGGTGGCCGGCGGCGGACACCCAGCGGACCACCTGCGGCAGACTGCCCGGGACCCGCAGGGTGGCGATGAAGGCGGGCAGCAGGCCGCCCTCGCCGGGCCTGCGGGTGCCCGGCACCCCGGTGCGGACCGCGCGGGCCTCCCTGATCGCGGCGGACACCTCCAACGCGTTCAGTCCCCGGTTGCGGGCCACGGTTCCTCCGTCTCGGCGCGGTTCGCCCTGCTCAACTGCGCCGGCCCGGCCGAGGTCACCGTCCCGGTGCGGCCCGCGGGACTACCGTGGGGAGGATGAACCGGACCTGGGACCCCGATGCCCCCGGCGTGCTGGAGTTGCCCTCCGGACGGCTGGTGCGGGGGCGGGCGCTGAGCCGGCCGCTGCCGGGCGGCCCGGCGCCCGAGTTCGCCGTGTACCTGCTCGGCAAGCCGCCGCCGGAGGTCGTCTGGGAGGCCCGGTGGCTGCGCTGGCCGGACTTCTGGGTCCCCGCCGACCGGGCGGCGGCCCGCGCCGTCCTGCGTGAGGCGTGGGAGCGGGCCCGGGACGAACGGGTGGAGCTGGCCTGCGCGGGCGGGCACGGCCGGACCGGTACGGCGCTGGCCTGCCTGGCCGTCCTCGACGGCGTGCCCGCGGACCGGGCGGTCGCCTTCGTCCGGGAGCACTTCGACCCCCGGGCGGTCGAGACGCCGTGGCAGCGGCGCTACGTCCGCGGGTTCCCGGGCGGCCCCGCCGAGGGTGCGGCGGGCGGCCCGGCGGGCGGTGTCCCGTAGGGGGAATCTCAGGGGCCGCGGCTCTGGCGTCCGGGGGCCGGCAGGCGCACCGTGGGGGGTATGGGACACGAGGAGTTGTCGCGGCGCGAGAGCCGCCAGATCGCAGTCGCCTCGGCGACGCTGGGCCCGTGGCGGACCGCCTCGGCGGTCGGCGTCGTGGTCGCCGGGGCCGCGCTCACGGTGGATCTGATCACCGGGAGCTGGTCGTCGGACATCCTGGCCGGGCCGGTGGGGCTGGGCCTGTTCTTCTTCTTCCTGGTCGGGACGGTCGGCGGGAAGCTGCGGCGGGACACCGGGGACCGCCGGCTGCGCCGCTGGGCGGACGAGCACCCGTGGAAGTCGGCGCTGCCGGCGGCGGGTGCGCTGCTGGTGCTGAACACGCTGGCGCTGACCCTGCTGGGCAGCTGGGGTCTGATCGGGGCGGTGTTCAGCTCGCTGCTGCCGGCCGGACTGCTACTGCTGGCGGCCGGGGTGGTCGGCTCGGTGAAGCAGGCCCGCGCCAAGGGCTGACGGCCCGCCACCCCGCCCGTACGGGCCCGTCCGGAGCACCGGGCGGGCCCGGCGAAACGGCGGAAACCGGCACCGAACGCGCACCGTCGCCGCACACCGCCCCCACCCTCTCGCAAGGGTGTCCGAGGGCGTCGGCATACTGACCGCGTGCCGATAGCCGAAGACCCCTCCCAGCGCCCCGCCGGCGACTCCCCTGACGACCCGTTCGACGGTCTCGTGCTCGACGAGGACTTCGTCAAGGGCGCGACCGTGAAGGAGGCTTCGGGCCGGGCCCGGATGCTCGGCGCGAAGTGGAAGCAGCAGCCGCCGGAGGCCGTGCCGTTCCGGCACGAGGCCCAGCGGGTGCCGCAGATCCGCCGGCGCCGGTTCGGCCGCCGGGCCACCCGGGTGGACCCGTGGGGCCGCCGGCGCCGTACCGGCACCTGGCAGGCGCCGCTGTTCGTCGCCCTGGCGGTCGCGCTGACCCTGGCGGCGGTCAACACCGACCGGCTGCGCGACTGGTACCACCACGGGCAGGACGGTTCGACGGCCGACGGCCCCGCGGTGGCGACCCCGCTGCCGACGCTGCCGCCGGAGACCGCCGCCCCCACGGCCGCACCGCCCGCCGTCGACCCCGACACCCCGACCGTCGAGAACCCGTGGGCCGGCTCCCCGGCCGGGCAGTGGCCGGTCGGGGCCACGGCGTTCGCCCTGCCCGAGCCGAGCGCGGTGGGCGCCTTCAGCGCGAAGCAGGTCGGCACCCAGCTGGAGCAGGTCCGCACCTACCTCACGTACCGCAACCTGGACCCGAAGGTGATCTCCGGCGGCCGGCCGGACGCCGCGCTGGCCATGCTGAGCAAGGAGGACCGGAGCCGGCTGGAGGAGCGGCTGGCGCACCCCACCCAGGAGGAGAGCCCGGCCTGGGACTTCCCCCGCTTCGACCCGCAGAGCGCGGTGCCGGCCACCGAGGAGGTCCGGGTCCAGGGACGGATGACCTTCGAGGGTGACGGCGAGAACGGCGTCCTGGTCCACACCGACTTCACCTTCGTCTACGCACTCCGGCCCGGCCCCCACCCGGACAAGGGCGTCGGCGCGCAGGGCGGCGGCGCCAACCCCGTCTCCTGGCAGGCCGCACCGGCCGACGCCCCGGGCGCTTCCGGCCCGGTGGCCCGGACGATCGTCCGCAGCGCGGTGGACTTCCGGTTCCCCGACCCCCGGCGGTTCCGGGTCGAGGCCGGGAAGCTCTATCTGAACGGCTCCAAGGGCGAGGGCGGCAACAGCGGCTGCGACCAGTCGGACGGCTTCTTCCACCCGATGTTCCCCGTGCTGCGCAACGACGCCGGAGCGTCCCCGTCGGCGGGCGCGCCGACGGTCGACCCGTACGACCGCAGCCGGCAGCTGGACGGCGGCGACGGGCAGTGCCGGAACTCCTCCCGCACCTGACCCCGGCCGCCGGGCGTCAGCCGCGCCGCTTGCGGCCGGGGCGCCCGGCGGGGGCGGCGTCCCGGCGGCGGGCGTGCCGGGCGAGGGCGCGCTCGTACTCGGCCCGCCGCAGGCTCTCGCCCGGGGCCTCGACCAGGCTGCGGACGAAGTAGGCGGCCAGCGCGCCGACGCCGCCGATCATCCAGACCGCGCCGAGCGACCGGTCCTCGGTCATCCAGCCGGTCAGCGCGGCGCGGCCCTCGGTGAGCACCTTCCAGGTGCGGACCGCGGCCAGCGCGGAGCAGATCGCGATGGCGCCGGTCAGCAGCACGTTCACGAAGCCGCCGGCGTCGGACATGGCGACCCCGGACACGGCCAGCCGCAGCACCAGCGCGCCGGCCGCCACGCACAGCAGCGCGCCGAGCGGGACCAGCACCCGGCGCACCCGGTAGCCGGCGCCGCGCTCGACCCAGCTGGTGCCGTACCAGCGGATCGGCTCGGGTCGGGGGCCGTCGGTGCCTGGGGTGCTCCGGGTGTCGTCCACGGCTCCGATTATGGCCCGACGACGCGGCCGGACCACGAACGGAGCCGCCCCCGGTCCGGGGACGGCTCCGTCACACCGCGCGGGTGAGGGTCAGCCGAGCTTGCTGACGTCGCGGACGGCGCCCTTGTCCGCCGAGGTGGCCATCGCGGCGTACGCCTTCAGGGCCGCGCTGACCGGGCGGACCCGGCTCTTCGGGCGGTAGCCGCCCTCGGCCTCCAGCTTGAGCCGCCGCTCGTGCAGCTCCTCGAAGGAGACCTTCAGCTCGACCGAGCGGCCGGGGATGTCGATGGCGATGAGGTCGCCGTCCTCGACCAGCGCGATTGTGCCGCCGGAGGCCGCCTCGGGCGAGGCGTGGCCGATCGACAGGCCCGAGGTGCCGCCGGAGAACCGGCCGTCGGTGATCAGCGCGCAGGCCTTGCCCAGTCCCCGGCCCTTGAGGAAGGAGGTCGGGTAGAGCATCTCCTGCATACCGGGGCCGCCCTTGGGGCCCTCGTAGCGGATGACCACCACGTCGCCCTCCTTGACCCGCTTGGTGAGGATCGCGTCGACCGCGTCCTCCTGCGACTCCAGCACCACCGCCGGGCCGCTGAAGGTCCAGATCGACTCGTCGACGCCGGCGGTCTTCACGATGCAGCCGTCCTCGGCCAGGTTGCCGTACAGCACGGCCAGGCCGCCCTCGACCGAGTAGGCGTGCTCGACGCTGCGGATGCAGCCGCCGGCGGCGTCGGTGTCCAGGCTGTCCCAGCGCTCGGACTGCGAGAAGGCGGTCGCCGAGCGGACGCAGCCGGGGGCGGCGTGGAAGAGCTCGACGGCGGTCGGCGACGGCGAGCCGCCGCGGATGTCCCAGGTCTTCAGCCACTCGGCGAGCGAGTCGGAGTGCACGGTGTGCACGCCCTCGTTGAGCAGCCCGCCGCGGTACAGCTCGCCGAGGATGGCGGGGATGCCGCCGGCCCGGTGCACGTCCTCCATGTAGTAGCTGCCGTTGGGCGCCACCTTGGACAGGCACGGCACCCGGCGCGAGATGGCGTCGATGTCGCGCATGTCGAAGTCCAGCTCGGCCTCCTGGGCGGCGGCGAGCAGGTGCAGGATGGTGTTGGTCGAGCCGCCCATCGCGATGTCCAGCGCCATGGCGTTCTCGAACGCGGCGCGGGAGGCGATCGAGCGCGGCAGGACGGTGTAGTCGTCCTGGTGGTAGTGGCGCTCGGTGATGTCGACGATGGTGCGGCCGGCGTCCTCGTACAGCGCCCGGCGGGCGGTGTGGGTGGCCAGGGTCGAGCCGTTGCCGGGCAGCGACAGGCCGATCGCCTCGGTGAGGCAGTTCATCGAGTTGGCGGTGAACATGCCCGAGCAGGACCCGCAGGTCGGGCAGGCGTTCTCCTCGATGATCGCGATGTCCTCGTCCGAGACGTTCTCGTTGACGGCGTCGGAGATCGCGTTGACCAGGTCCAGCTTGCGCACGGTGCCGTCGACCAGGACCGCCTGGCCGGCCTCCATCGGGCCGCCGGAGACGAACACGGTCGGGATGTTGAGGCGCAGCGCGGCCATCAGCATGCCGGGGGTGATCTTGTCGCAGTTGGAGATGCAGATCAGCGCGTCCGCGCAGTGCGCGGAGACCATGTACTCGACCGAGTCGGCGATCAGGTCGCGCGAGGGCAGCGAGTAGAGCATGCCGTGGTGGCCCATGGCGATGCCGTCGTCGACCGCGATGGTGTTGAACTCGCGCGGGATGCCGCCCGCCTCCTTGATCGCCTCGGAGACGATCCGGCCGACCGGCTGGAGGTGGGTGTGGCCGGGGACGAACTCGGTGAACGAGTTGGCCACTGCGATGATCGGCTTCCCGAAGTCCTCGCGGGCTACGCCGGCGGCCCGAAGGAGCGCGCGGGCGCCCGCCATGTTGCGACCGTGGGTGACCGTACGGGACTTCAGCTCGGGCATTCGCGCCACTCCTTCGGAGGCTGCTGGCGGCCGCTGCTCTGGTGGGAGGGCGCAGGGCCGCTGTGGCTATCGAGCCTACGCTCCGGGCCCAGCCGGCGGACGGAGCGTCCGCGATCCGGTCAGCCGGCGGTGACGCCGACCGAGAGGGTGAGCCGCCAGGGCTGGAGCAGCGAACCGTCCGGGAACTCGGCCAGCAGCGCGGCCCGCTCGGCGGCCAGGATCCGGTCCCTGACCTCGGCCGGCAGCACCGCGAAGTGCGAGCGGGAGCCGAACTCGGCGACCAGGCCGTCCACGGTGGTGCGGCGCTCCCAGGCCAGCTCGGTCCCGGTCAGCCGCAGGCCGTGCTCGGCCAGCGGCTCGGCGGTGCTCTCGCCACGGGGCACCGGGTGGTACGGGGTGAGCGCGGCCACCAGCCGGTCGCGCGAGGCAGCCAGCCACGGGACGCTGCTGTCGGGGTGGTTCCACCACACGGCCAGCGCACCGCCGGGACGCAGCACCCGGACCGCCTCCGGGACGGCGCGGGCCGGGTCGGTCCAGTGGAAGGCCTGGGCGTAGGTGATCAGGTCGGCGGTCGAGTCGTGGAACGGCAGCTCCTCGCCGCCCGCCCGCACCAGCGGGGTGCCGGGCGCCGCCGCGAGCAGCTCGGCGGCCATCCCGGCGCTCGGTTCGACGGCCGTCACCCGGGCGCCGCGGGCCTGCAGCAGCCGGGTGGCGATGCCGGTCCCGGCACCGACGTCCAGCACGTCCGCGCCGCGCAGCGGGCGGCCGGTCAGGCGTTCCAGCTCGTCGAACAGCTCCGGCGGGTACGAGGGCCGGTGGGCCTGGTACTGGGCGGCCACCGGGCCGAAGGACATGGCGTAGTCGCGGTGCTGAAGACCTGTCATGGAACTCCCCCTCCGTATCCGGACAGCCTACGGCGCGGGCCGGTGCGGCGGGCCCGGCCGCGGGAGCCGGCCCGGGCGGGGCGGCTCAGGGACGGCGGGCCGGGGTGGCCAGGTGCAGGCGGGTGAAGGCGAGCGCCTCGGCCAGGTCGGCCTCGCGCTCGGCGGGCGAGGCGGAGCGGCGGGTGTTGACCTCCAGCACCACGTGGCCGTCGAAGCCGGTGCGGGCGAGCTGCTCCAGCAGGGCCGCGCAGGGCTGCTTGCCGCGCCCGGGGATCAGGTGCTCGTCCTTGCCGGAGCCGGCGCCGTCGGCGAGGTGGACGTGGGCCAGCCGGTCGCCCATCCGGCCCGCCATCTCCAGGGCGTCGATCCGGGAGGTGGCGGCGTGCGAGAGGTCGATGGTGAAGTGCCGGTACTCCTCCTCGGTGACGTCCCAGCCCGGCGCGTAGGCGAGCATCTCGCGGTCCCGGTAGCGCCACGGGTACATGTTCTCCACCGCGAACCTGACCTCGGTCTCGCCCGCCATCCGGTGGATGCCCTCGACGAACTCCCGGGCGTACTGGCGCTGCCAGCGGAACGGCGGGTGCACCACCACGGCGTCCGCGCCGAGCTTCTCGGCGGCCGCCCGGGCCCGGACCAGCTTGGTCCACGGGTCGGAGGTCCAGACCCGCTGGGTGATCAGCAGGCAGGGCGCGTGCACCGCCAGGATCGGGATCCGGTGGGCGTCGGAGAGCCGGCGCAGCGCCTCGACGTCCTGGCTGATCGGGTCGTTCCAGACCATCACCTCGACGCCGTCGTAGCCGAGCCGGGCGGCCAGCTCGAAGGCGGTGGCGGTGTTGGCGGGGTACACCGAGGCGGTGGACAGGGCGACCTTGGTGTCCGGGATGTGCAGGCCGGGGTGGGGCGGCAGCACCAGGCGGTCGGTGGTGCGCAGCAGCGGGGCCCGGCGGGCGGCGGCCTTGGCGGCCCGGGCGCTCTTGACGGCCTTGGCCGCCTTGGCGACCTGCGCGGCCTTGGCGGTCTTCACCGCCTTGACGGCCTTCGCGGCCCGGGCGGCGCGGGCCCCGCGGGGGCCGGGTGCGGCGCTGCCGGGCCCGCCGGCGTCGGCGGTGCCGGGGTCGGCGGGCGGTGCGGGGTCGGCGGCCGGGCGGCGGCGCGGGCGCCGTTCGGGTGCCGGCTCGGCGGTGGCCTTCGCGCGCCGCGGTCGGCCCGCCCCCGGCTGCCGCTTCCCGGCAGCGCGGTCCGGCCGGGCCCCGTCCTGGTCCGCTGGTTCCGCCACGGGCAACAGCGTAAGCGGCGGGCGGACCAAATGGGACGTGCCGGGCGTCACGCCGTCGGCCCGCGGGCGCGGCCGGCCGGCGCCCCGGCCGGGGGTCAGCCGGTCAGGGCGGTGGAGTGGAAGGGGGCGCCGTCCATCGCGTCCAGGCGGCGCAGGATGATCCCCTCGCGCAGCGCCCAGGGGCAGATGTCCAGCTCGTCGAGGCCGAACAGGTCCATCGCGGCGTCCGCGACCAGGGCGCCGGCCAGCAGCTGTCTCGCCCGGCCCTCGGACACGCCGGGGATCTGCGCCCGCTGGGCGACCGTCATCGCGCCGAGCCGCGGCAGCCACGCGGCCAGGCCAGCCCGGGTGAGCCGGCGCGGCACCCGGACGCCGGCGTCGGTGGGGGCGGCGCCGGTCATCCGGGCGAGCTGCTTGAAGGTCTTGGAGGTGGCCACCGCGTGGTCGGGCGCGCCGATCCGGGCGAACTCGCCGACCACCCGGGCGATCTCGGTGCGGATGTGGCGGCGCAGGTCCCGCAGGTCGTCCGGGTCGGCGACGTCGCCGGGCAGCCGGGCGGTCAGCCGGCCGGCGCCGAGCGGCAGCGAGCAGGCGACGTCGGGCTGCTCGTCGATGCCGCAGGCGATCTCCAGCGAACCGCCGCCGATGTCCAGGTTGAGCAGCCGGCCGGAGGACCAGCCGAACCAGCGGCGGACCGCGAGGAAGGTGAGCCGGGCCTCGTCCTGGCCGGAGAGCACCTGCAGTTCGACCCCGGTCTCGGCGGCGATCCTGGCGAGCACCTCCTCGCCGTTGGCGGCCTCCCGGACGGCGGAGGTGGCGAACGGCAGCAGGTCCACCACGCCCTTGTCCTCGGCCACCGCGAGCGAGGACGCCACCATGGCGGTCAGGCGCTCGACGCCCTCCGCGCCGATCGCCCCGTCCGCGTCCAGCAGCTCGGCCAGCCGCAGCTCCGCCTTGTGCGAGTAGGCGGGCAGCGGGGCAGCACCGGGGTGGGCGTCCACCACGAGGAAGTGGACGGTGTTGGAACCTACGTCGAGCACACCGAGTCGCATAACCGACCACGCTACGCGATCCGGCCCGCTCACCTGCCCGATTGTGCGGGTCCTCCGTTCGGACGGCCCGGGGGCGCGCGGCCCGCGGGCGGTGCCGGCGACGGTTGGCGGCCGTCCGCCCGGGGATGAATAACGATCGGACGGGGACCCATCTCTGCTCAGGGGACGTTGATATGACGATCAGTCATCGCATGGTCGGCACCGGCGGGCACCGGGTGGTGGTGCTGCACGACTGGTTCGGCACCACCCGCGGCTGGGGCCCGTTCCTCGACCACCTGGACGGCGACACCTTCAGCTACGCGCTGCTCGACTACCGCGGCTACGGCGACCGCATCGACGTGCCCGGCGACCACACCCTGGCCGAGATCGCCGGGGACGTGCTGGCGCTGGCCGACCAGCTCGGCTGGGAGCGGTTCTCGCTGGTCGGCCACTCGATGGGCGGCAAGGCGGCCCAGCGGGTGCTGGCCGAGGCCCCGCACCGGGTCGACCGGCTGGCCGGGATCACCCCGGTGCCGGCCTCCGCCTACCCGCTGGACGCCGACGCGCACGCGCTGTTCCACGGCGCGGCCCGGCGCCCGGCCAACCGCCGGGCCATCCTCGACCTGGTCACCGGGCAGCGGGCCAACGCGGTCTGGCTGGACCGGATGACCGAGCGGTCGCTCACCGACTCCCGCCCGGAGGCCTTCGCGGCCTACCTGACCGACTGGACCACCCAGGACTTCGCCGCCGAGGTCGCCGGGAACCGGCTGCCGGTGAAGGTCTTCATCGGCGAGCACGACCTCGCCCTGACCGAACCGGTCATGCAGGCCACCTGGCTCTCCCACTACCCGCAGGCGTCGCTGGAGGTGCTGGCCGGCACCGGGCACTACCCGATGCACGAGATCCCGGTCGCCTTCGCCAGCGCGCTGGAGGGCTTCCTGCGGCCGTGAGGCCCGCGCCTGCCCGCTGCCGGGCCGGGCTCGGGCCGGGCACGGCCTCGCCGGGCCGTCAGAGCTGGCCGTGCCAGAGCTGCTCGACGATCACCGACCACCAGTTCTCGGGGTCGTCGAAGACGGTCCGGTCCAGGGTGGCCAGCGCCCACTGGAACTCGGCGACGGCCGGCCCCGCGCTCTGCGGGTCGAGGCCGTGCAGCCGCGGCAGCCGGTCGGCGAGCAGGGCGAGGCAGCGGGTGAAGGCGGTCAGGTCGGCGTTGCAGTACCGGGCGGTGGCCAGGTCGGGGTCGACCGCCCTGACCCGGCCCTGGGCGGTGTCGACCGTGATCAGCGCCCAGCCGTCGGTGCCGATCAGCACCTGGCCCAGCAGCCCCTGCCGGGCGGCCGCGGTGGCCCGCGCGCCGCGGCCGAGCGCGGCCAGCCAGCCGGTCAGCTCGGGCAGCACCGGCGCGGTCCGCCCGCCGTCCTCGATCCCGTCCGGCTCGGGGTGGTGCAGGGCGAAGAACCCCTCCACCACCCTGGGCAGGCCGACCTCGGTGAGCGGCCGGGCCACCGACTCCGGCAGGTCGGCCGCGAGGACCGCGGCCGGCTCGAACCGCCGGACGCCCTCCGGGCCGAACACCGACGCCAGCCGGGCCGCCAGGTCCGCCGCCGGCTCGGGCACGGCCGGCGGCACGGCGACCGGGAAGGGCACCCGGTTCGGCCGGGGCGCGCCGGACCGGGCCGGTCCGGCGGCCGCCGCCCGGGCGCCCTCGGCGCGGTGGTCGAACCAGGGCCCGTTGGCGTGGTCGTAGCCGATCGGGGTGTCCGGCAGCTGGACGCCCAGCACGTACGCCCAGTAGCCGCCGGGCAGCATCCCGGGCCGCAGGTCGCAGTGGAGCGAGACCAGGTCGGCGGGCTGCACGCCCTGCCGGCGCAGCTGCTGCCAGCCGCGCAGCAGCGGGTGCGCGAGGCCGTGCGCGGAGTCGACCACCAGGGTGTGCTCCACCCCCTCGGCGTCCCGGTGGACCAGGGTGGCCCGCACTCCCGGGCCGGTCACCGGCGGCAGCACCGGGTCGAAGCCGCCCGCGCCGAGCCGGTCCCGGTAGCGCCGGACGACCGAGGCCACCGGGACCGACGGCCAGACGGTCAGCGCACCGGTCACCCGGTCGACCACCCCGCAGGCGGCGCCGATCTCCTCGGGGGCCCGGCGGGCGCCGGTCAGCGGGTCCACCTGGACCGGGGACGGCTCCGGCCAGACCACCCAGCCCTGCTCGAACTCGTGCGAGCGCACCGCCCGGGCGGCCTCGTCCGGGAGTTCGCCGTTGATCCAGCGGTGGGCCGTCCGGACGGCCTGCTCACGGGTGATCATCGGCGGGTGCTCCTCGGGCCTGCGGCGGGGCTGTGGTGGGCGGTGAGCCGCGAACGCGGCGGGGCGGGGGCGGGCGCGGGTGCCGGGGCGGCCACCGGCGGGGCGGCCACCGGCGCGGGGGCGGGCCCGGCGGGCGCCGGGACGGGCGCGGGCGGCGGGGTGGCGGCGGGGACCGCGACGGTGGCGGCGGACCGGACCTCGGCGAGGTCCAGCGGGCGGCCGTCCACGTCCAGCGCGATGGCCCACAGGCCCTGGTCGACGCGGTGCAGCGGCTCGGCGGACCGGCGGGCCTCCTGGTGGTCCAGGTAGTGCACCGCGCCGCCGTGGTTGACCGCGTTCCAGGTGTGCGAGCGGCCGAACTCGTCCAGCGTCAGCAGCACCGCCTGCGCGCCCGCCCCCGAGGCGAGCAGGACCTGCGCGAGGCGGGCCGCCCCGTCCGGTCCGGTGCCGAGGTCGTGGAAGCGGGTCCCGAGCTGCTGCTCCGCGCGGTCGCGGCCGCCGCGCTCCCCGGCCGGGCCATCCGGCAGCCGCGGCGCCGAGCAGGTGGGGTGGCCGAGGTAGGTGTCGACCGCCGAGAGCGCCACGTCGACGCAGTTGTTGGCGCGGCCCGGCTCGCGCGGCCCGCCGCCGTTCAGCGACTCGGTCCAGTCGTCGCGCAGGTCGAGCGCGCCGTCCTCGGGCACGGTGGTGCGGCGGACCACCTCGGCCTGGTGCGCCGGGTCGACCGGGCCGAGCCCGCCCGGCAGGCCGTACGGACGGCTGTCGGCGACGGTCCGCTCCGGCGCGGGCGCGGCCACCGTCTGCTCGGGCGCCGGGCGTCCGTAGCGGGCCAGCAGGAACACCGCGCCGATCTGACCGGGGACCACGGCCCCGAGCGGGGAGGCGCCGGACGTCCCGCTGTCCTGCCCCTCGGGGCGCCGGCGCAGCTCGTAGCCGCCCTCCGGCCCGATCCGGATCGGCGCCGCGGCACCCGGCTGGCCGGCCGGCCCGCCCGGCGCGGTACCGCTGCCGACGGCGGCGCCCGGGAGCGGCGCACCGGCCGAGGCACGCGCCCCGGTCGCGCCGCCGCCCGGTACCTGGCCGCCGACCACGGCGGCCGCGGCCCCCGGCTGTCCGGCCGCCCCGGGCTGACCGGCGGCACCCGGCTGAGCGGCGCCCGGCTGGCCCGCTCCGGGCTGGCCGGCCACCGGCTGGGTGGTCAGGGCGCCGCCCGCCGGCGCACCCGCCGCCGGGGCGCCGACCGCACCGCCGGCGGCGGCACCGGTGCCACCGGCGGGGCCGCCGATGCCGCCCGACGGCGCGCCGGGGAGCGGGCCCGCGGTGGCGGCGGACGGGGTGGGCGGGAGCGGCGCCGGGGCGGACGGCGTCCCGCCCACCGGGCCGAGCTGGAAACCGCCGCCGCCCCCGGACAGCGAGCCGCCCGCGGACAGCGGCGGCTCCGCACCGCGGTGGCCGCCACCGCCGTAACCGCCCGGGTAGCCCCCGGAGGAGTCCGGCGTGCTCAGTGGGACCACCGGCGGGTCGACCAGGACCGAGTCGGTGCGCACCGACGGCACCGCGTGGTGCACCGGCGCGGCGGACGGCCGCAGGTCGTAGCCGTCCGGCTCGGCGGCCGGCGCCGCGTACGCCTGCTGGTAGCTCTGGTGGTGCGACCCGGCGGAGGTGCGCGGGGTGAGCGGCTCGTCCCGGTAGCCGTCGAGGCCGTCGTCCGGGACGGCCGGACCGCCGCCGGCGGCCGCCGTGACGGACAGGCCGCCGGCCGCGGCGGTGACCGTCAGCGGGCCGGTGCCGGAGAGCGGTCCGGTGCCGCTGAGCGGGCCGGTGTCGGCGGTCAGCAGCGGGCGGCCGTCCCGGCCGAGCGGGCCGGCCCGGTCGTCGGCGCCCACCAGCGGGCGGCCGTCCTTCCCGAGCCGCGGGTCCCCGTCGGTGCCGGGCCCGCCGGGGAGTTCGCCGTCCGGCCCGGGCTCGACGGGCCTGCCGTCGGGCCCGAGTTCGACCGGCTTGCCGTCGGGCCCGGTCAGCAGGTGGCCGTGCCGGTCGGTGGCCAGGTCGCCGACCGGGTGGCCGTCGGGGCCGGTCACCACGGGCTTGCCGGCGGCGTCCAGCACCGGGTTCCCGTCCCGGTCGACGGCCAGGGTCAGCCCGCTGGCGCCGAGGTGGCCGTCGGCGGCCACCGTCAGGGGGCGGCCCTCGGAGTCGGTCAGCGGGCGGCCGTCCGCACCGGTGGCCAGACCGGTGACGGGCTGCCCGTCGGCGCCCAGCAGCACCGGCCGGCCGTCGTCGCCGAGGACCGGACGGCCCTGCTCGTCCGTCGCCACCGAGACGCCCTCGACGCCGGTGACCCGCTTGCCCTCGGAGTCGAGCAGCACCGGGTTGCCCGCCCGGTCGGTGAGCACCCGGCCGTCGGCGTCGACCGCCGCGGACAGCCCGCGCACCCCCGCGACCGCGGCCGCACCGCCGACCGCACCCCCGGCGGCCTTGCCGAGCGGCCCGGTGAACTGGCCCGACTCGCGGGCCGCGCTGTGCTCCCTGGCCTCACCGTGCAGACCGCGGCCGTCGGCCTGGGCGATCCGCTCCAGCGCGGTGACGGCCGGCTCCCCGATCGCGGCCCGGACGGCGTCGCGCAGTTGGCGGCCGAGCTCCTCCAGCAGTCCGGCGACCCGCCGGGCCGCCGACTCCACCGCCGCGTCCTCGCCGGCCTCGGCGAGCGCGCCCTTGACCGCGCCGACCAACTTGCCGACCATGCCTTCGAGTCCGGGACCGGCCTGCTCGACGCTCGCGGCGGCCTTCGCCTCCGCGGCGTCGGCCCGCTCGATCTGCTCGGCCAGCTCGGTCAGCACCGTGATCAGCTCGGCCTTGCAGTGCTCGGCCGCGCCGGCCGCCTTGTCGAGCGCCCCGGCCATCGCCTCGGCGGCGGCGTGCGCGTCGTCCAGGTGACCGCGGCCACCGCCGCTGAAACCACGCCAGTGCTCGGCGAACGCGTCCACCGCGGCGCCCTCGTTCTCCCCGGTGACCCGGTGCGCGGAGTCGGCACCGCGGCGGCCGAGCCGCTCGGACTCCGCGCCGAACTCCCGCCACAGGCCCGCCGCCCGGCGCAGCCCGTCCTCGTCGGCCTCGGGCCACTGGTGGCCGGTCCTCGCCAGCGCCGGGGCGAGTTCCTCCGGAAGCTTCCTGGACACGCGTGCGTCCCCCTCTGCGGTCGTGTCTCTACGGGTCGTCGGTGGCCCGGCTGTTCAGGCTCAGACCGGGTGCGGCCCGGCCGTGGTTCCCGGCCGGGTGAAGTCCGCCCGGACACCGGCCTCGTTGCGGTCCGCGTTGTCGGCCATCGCGTGCAACCCGCCGCCGACCGCGCCGAGCCGCTCGGCGAGCCCCTGCAGCCCGGCCAGCACGCCCTCGCGCGCCTCGCCGTACGCCGTGCCGAACCCGCTGCCCGGCCCGTCCTGGCCCCACGGGGTACCGAGCGCGGCCAGCCCGTCCTCCAGCTCGGCCGCGGCGCGCCCGAACTCGGCCGAGATCGACTCGAACTCCCGCCCCTCGCCGTGGACTTCCCACGGCTTGATCACTACCCTGTCCGCCATCCGACCGTCTCCCCCGTCCCCGCTGGCGCGTCGTCGCCGTTCCCCCGGCGGCCGCCATCCTAGGCCCCGGGCCCGGGGGCACCGCAGCGACGGGGCGCCGTTTTCACAGCCGTTTCACGAGCCGGGGGCGGCGAACGGCGGTGCGGCAGGCGGGCGGGCGGCGGCGTACACGGCCGGGGAGCGCCCTCGGACCGGCCGGTCCCCGCTGTTCGAGGGCCTACCCTTGCAAGGTGGCAGCAGAGACCGTGAAGAGCGCGAAGTCCGACAAGAAGTCCAAGAAGGACAGGGACAAGGACAAGCCGAAGGCCGTCAAGGCCCAGGCCGGGCCGGTCCTGGTCGACCTCGCCCCGCCGACGGTCCGGCCCGAGGTGCCGCTCGACTTCGCCCGGGCCTGGGTCGAGTTCGCCGACCCGGCCGACGAGGAGCAGGTCTTCCGCTGCGACCTCACCTGGCTGACCAGCCGCTGGGGCTGCATCTTCGGCAAGGGCTGCCACGGCATCCGGCCGGGCCGCGGCGCCTCCGACGGCTGCTGCACGCTCGGCGCGCACTACTCGGACGAGGACGACGAGCAGCGGGTCATCGGCCACGCGGCCCGGCTGACCCCCGAGACCTGGGAGAACTTCGAGCACGGCACCGACGCCAAGGGCCGGCTCAAGGTCGACGGCGGCATCACCATGCTCGACGAGGACGGCGACCGGCAGACCCGCCGGGTCAACGGTGCCTGCCTGTTCCTCAACAGCCCCGGCTTCGCCGGCGGGGCCGGCTGCGCGCTGCACACCCTCGCGCTCAAGGAGGGCAAGGAGCCGCTGGAGACCAAGCCCGACGTCTGCTGGCAGCTGCCGGTGCGGCGCACCTACGACTGGATCGACCGCCCGGACGACACCCGGTACCTCCAGGTCACCATCAGTGAGTACGACCGCCGCGGCTGGGGGCCGGGCGGGCACGACCTGCACTGGTGGTGCACCGGCAGCCCGGAGGCGCACAACGCCCCGGACCCGGTGTACGTCAGCTACCGGCCCGAGCTCACCGAGCTGATGGGGCCGGCCGGCTACCGGGAACTGGTCCGGCTCTGCGAGCAGCGGATCGCGGCCGGCGCCGACCGCAACCTGGCGCCGCACCCGGCGGACCTGGCGTAGGGGGCGCCACCGGCGGGGCGCCCTTGCGGGGTGACCCGGCGGGGGTGGCCCGGAGGAGGTGCCGCGGACCGGTGGTGGGTAGGTGCGGCACCCGGGCTTCCGAGTTCGCGCAGTTCCCCGCGCCCCTGGGGGGTGCACCAGCAGGGCGGTGCCCCGGCGCACTTGGGGTGCGTCCGGGGTTACTTGTCGATGTCGCCGACGACGAAGAACATCGAGCCGAGGATGGCGACCATGTCGGCGACCAGGGTGCCCGGGAGGAGTTCGGTGAGGGCCTGGATGTTGTTGTAGGAGGCGGAGCGGAGCTTGAGGCGCCAGGGGGTCTTGTCGCCGCGGGAGACCAGGTAGTAGCCGTTGATGCCGAGCGGGTTCTCGGTCCAGGCGTAGGTCTCGCCCTCGGGGGCCTTGAGGACCTTGGGGAGCCGCAGGTTGACCGGCCCCGGGGGCAGCTGGGCGAGCCGGTCGAGGCAGGCGTCGGCGAGGTCGAGGGAGTTGGCGGTCTGCTCCAGCAGGCACTCGAACCGGGCCAGGCAGTCGCCCTCCTCGCGGGTGACCACGGTGAGGACGTCGGCGAGCTCCCCGTACGCCAGGTACGGCTCGTCGCGCCGCAGGTCGAAGTCGACACCGCTGGCCCGGGCGATCGGCCCGCTGACGCCGTAGGCGTGCACGTGCTCGGCGGACAGCACGCCGACCCCGGCGGTGCGGCCGCGGAAGATCTCGTTGCCGAGCACCAGGTCCTCGAAGACCGGCAGCTGCGAGCGGACGGTGGCGACGGCGGCCCGGACCCGGCCGAGCCAGCCGGCCGGGAGGTCCTCCTTGAGGCCGCCGACCCGGTTGAACATGTAGTGCATCCGGCCGCCGGAGGCCTCCTCCAGCACGTGCTGGAGCTCCTCGCGGCCGTGGAAGGCGTGGAAGACCGGGGTGATCCCGCCCAGCTCCAGCGGGTACGAGCCGAGGAACATCAGGTGGTTGAGGACCCGGTTGAGCTCGGCCAGCATGGTGCGGACCCAGACCGCGCGCTCGGGCACCTCCATGCCGAGCATCCGCTCGACGGCGAGCACCACGCCGAGTTCGTTGGCGAAGGCGGAGAGCCAGTCGTGCCGGTTGGCCAGCATGATGATCTGCCGGTAGTCCCGGGCCTCGAAGAGCTTCTCGGCGCCGCGGTGCATGTAGCCGATCACCGGTTCGGCGGCGACGATCCGCTCGCCGTCCAGCACCAGCTTCAGCCGCAGCACGCCGTGCGTGGACGGGTGCTGCGGTCCGATGTTGAGCACCATGTCGCTGGTGCCCAGCTCGCTGGTGAGCTCTTGCGCGCCTGCGCCGATGCCGACCGTGGTCTCCCTCATGGGGTGAGAGTCTGCCATCCCGGCAGCCCGGCCAGGCTCTGCGGTACCGGCATCCGGACGGCCTGCGCCAGCCACCCGAAGCCGCCCAGCCCGGCGGGGTCGGTCAGCTCGGCGGCCTCGCCCGCACCGGACAGGGCGCGCAGGTAGCCGGCCGGATCGCTGGAGGCGAGCGCGAGCGGGGGGCGTGCGCCGTGCACGCCGAGCGCGTGGAGGGCTTCGCGCTGGGTCGTCCACAGGCTGTGGACACCCGGCACGGCCGCCGAGTCCAGCGCGACGTGCGCGGTCAGGTCGCAGCCGCCGTCCGGCACCGGCCGCACCTCCCGCCCGCCGCGGAACCCGGCCAGCGTGCCGAACGGCGGCCGCGCGGCCCTGGAGTGCGCGTAGTCGACGGCGACCGCCAGCCCGCGCTCCAGCCCGCCGACGGCTTCCGCCCAGGCCCGGTCCCTGGGCCCGCCCAGCTCCACCCGGTCCCCCTCGGGCCACCAGCGCGCGGCCCAGTCGGCGTCCTGCGGTGTCACCGGCGCGCCCGGCCGCTCCTCGCCCGCGGCGGAGACCTCGACGTAGCGGAGCACGCCGTCCTCGCCGCGCTCGGCGATGTCCAGCGGCACGTTGTCCAGCCACTCGTTGGCGAACAGCAGCCCCCGCACCCCCTGCGGGACCCGGTCCGTCCACACCACCGCCTCGCTCAGCCCGGCGGGGCGGCCGGCCAGCTCCACCGCGTACGGGCGCAGCCGGGACGCCAGGTCCGGCCCGGCGGCCGCCAGCACACCGGCGGTCAGCTCGCCCCGCCCGGCGCCGACGTCGACGAAGGCGAGCTCCGCGGGGTGGCCGAGCGCCTCGTCCACCCCCGCCAGCAGACGGGCCACCGCCGCGGCGTACCGGGGTGATGCGTGCACGGAGGTCCGGAAGTGGCCCGCCGGGCCCTCCGGCCTGCGGTAGAAGCCGCCGTCCACCCCGTACAGGGCCTGTTCCATGGCGGGCCGCCAGCACATCCAGTCCATGTCCGGGGACGTTACCGAAGCCGGGGGCGTCTCCACCCTGCGGAGTAGAGCGGATCGCCCTCCCGGCGGACCTGGAGCGGCCGGGCGACTCCCTAGGCTGGAATCGTGCATCGACTCAACGCCTGGCTCCGCCGACACCCCATGGTGGTGGACTCCGCCTGGGCGCTGCCGGTTCTCTTCTTCGGCGTCCTGGCGGCGGTCGAACAGGACGGTCAGGAGCTCCTGGGCGTGCTGGTCGCCCTCGCGATCCCGCTGCTGATGGTGTTCCGGCGGCGCAACCCGGACGCCACCTCGGCGCTGGCCGTCCTGCTGGGTCTGTCACAGATCGCGTTCAACATCAGTCCGAGCTTCTCCAGCATCGGCTACCTGATCTTCGCGTACACCGGCGCCGCCTTCGGCACCCCGTGGACGTCCCGGCTGATGCTGGCGGCCGGGGTCGCCGCCGGGCCGCTGACGGTGTGGCGGTTCGCCTCCGGGGCCGACCACAGCGACTCGCCGCAGGACTTCCCGCGGGCGCTGTTCCTGGCCGCGCTGATGACCACCCCGTTCATCCTGTGCTGGGCCTGGGGCCGGCTGACCCGGGTGCGGCGGGCGTACCTGATCGAGCTGGAGGACCGGGCCTCGCGGCTGGAGCGCGAGCGCGACGCCCAGTCCAAGGTGGCGGTCGCGGCGGAGCGCGCCCGGATCGCCCGCGAACTGCACGACGTGGTCGCGCACAACGTCTCGGTGATGATCGTCCAGGCCGACGGCGCCGCCTACGTGCTGGACAACTCCCCGCAGCAGGCCAAGGAGGCGCTCGGCACGATCGCCGCCACCGGCCGGCAGGCGCTGGTGGAGATGCGCCGCCTGCTGGGGGTGCTGCGCACCGCCGACACCACCGAGGAGTACGTGCCGCAGCCCGGCGTCGAGGAGCTGCCGGAGCTGCTGGAGCAGGTCAGGACCGCCGGTCTGCCGGTCGAGTTCACCGCCACCGGCGACCAGCGGGGGCTGCCGCGCGGCCTGGAGCTGACGGTGTACCGCATCGTGCAGGAGGCGCTGACCAATGTCCGCAAGCACGGCGGCCCCGGGGCCAGGGCCCGGGTGGCGGTCGACTTCCGCGAGCGGGACCTGGAGGTCCTGATCGAGGACGACGGCCGGGGGTCGACCGCCGAGCAGCTGGTCGACGGTGGTGCCGACGGCCACGGCCATGGTCTGATCGGCATGCGCGAACGGGTCGGCATGGTCAGCGGCAGCCTCGACATCGGCCCCCGGCCCGGCGGCGGCTTCCGGATCCGGGCGGTCCTCCCCCTCAAGCCGGCCAAGTAGCGTCAGGCCGGCGCAGCAGCGACGGCGACCGAGCGACAAGGAGTCTCACGTGACCATCCGGGTGATGCTGGTGGACGATCAGGAACTGCTCCGCACGGGCTTCCGGATGGTGCTCCAGTCGCAGGGCGACATCGAGATCGCGGCCGAGGCCGGCGACGGCGCCCAGGCCCTGGAGCTGCTGCGGACCACCCAGGTGGACGTGATCCTGATGGACGTCCGGATGCCCCGGCTGGACGGTGTCCAGGCGACCCGCCGGATCTGCCTGGGCGAGGACGGCACGCCGGTCGAGGGCGCCCCGCACGTGCTCATCCTGACCACCTTCGACCTGGACGAGTACGCCTTCGCCGCGCTCAAGGCCGGGGCCAGCGGCTTCCTGCTCAAGGACGTCCCGCCGACCGAGCTGGTGGCGGCGATCCGGTCGGTGCACGCCGGTGACGCGGTGGTCGCGCCGACCACCACCCGGCGCATGATCGACCGCTTCGCGGAGGTGCTCCCCACCCCGGCCTCCGCGCCCGGCCCCACCACGCTCGGCCCGCTCACCGAGCGCGAGCGCGAGGTCTTCCTGCTGGTCGCCCAGGGCCTGTCCAACGGCGAGATCGCCGCCCGGCTGGTGCTGTCCGAGGCCACCGTGAAGACCCACGTCGGCCGGATCCTCGCCAAGCTCGGCCTGCGCGACCGCGTCCAGGCCGTCGTCCTCGCCTACGAGGCCGGCCTGATCCGGGCGGGCGCCACCGACTGAGCCGCCACCGACCGAGCCACCGACCGCGCCGCCACCGACCGCGCCGAGGTCGCGCGGCGCACCCGACGGAACGGCTCCCGCCCTGCCCCGCCACGCTCCCGGGAACGGCCCGGACACCGGGTCCCCGAGTGGTTCCGCCGCCCTCGGCCCATCGTGGCAGCGGCCGCCGCGGCGGGGAAGGGCCGGCGCCACGAGCCACCGCTCCGGGTGACCGGGCAGTGCCCGGGCGGTCGCCGGGGCGGCCGTAGAATGACGCGGTACGTCTGGTACCCGCAGAGGACCGGAACGGAAGTTAAGGACGAGGGCCGAGCCGTGAGCACGTCCGACCACGCAGGTTTCCCCGCCGCGGCCGACCCGTTCGGCGACCCGCTGGACCCGGGGAACCGCCCCGCCCGCCTCGCCGTAGGCGTGGTCGGGACGGGCCGGGTCGGTCCCGCACTGGGTGCGGCGCTCCAGCTGGCGGGCCACCGGGTGGTGGCCGCGTCCGGGGTGTCGGCGGCCTCGCGGCGCCGGGCCGAGGCGCTGCTGCCGGGGGTCCGGCTGGTCTCCCCGCCGCAGGTGCTGGCCGCCGCCGACCTGGTCCTGCTGACGGTGCCGGACGACGCGCTCGCGGACCTGGTGGCCGGGCTGGCCGCCACCGGCGCGGTGCGGCCCGGGCAGATCGTGGTGCACACCTCGGGCGCGCACGGGGTCGCCGTCCTGGAGCCGGCCACCCGGGCCGGCGGGCTGCCGCTGGCGCTGCACCCGGCGATGACCTTCACCGGCACCTCGGTGGACGTGGCCCGGCTGGCCGGCTGCCCGTTCGGGGTGACCGCGCCCGAGGAGCTGCGGCCGGTGGCCGAGGCCCTGGTGGTGGAGATGGGCGGCGAGCCGGAGTGGGTGCCGGAGCAGGTCCGGGCGCTCTACCACACGGCGCTCGCGCACGGGGCGAACCACCTGGTCACCCTGGTCGCGCAGGCGATGGAGCTGCTGCGCTCGGCCGGGGTGGCCGAGCCCGGGCAGTTGCTGGGCCCGCTGCTCGGCGCGGCCCTGGACAACACCCTGCGGGCCGGCGACGCGGCCCTGACCGGCCCGGTCGCCCGCGGTGACGTCGGCACCGTGCGCCGGCACCTGGACCAGCTCGCTACGGTGGCCCCGGACATCGGGCAGGCGTACCGCGCGATGGCCCGGGCCACCGCGCAGCGGGCGGTCCGCGGCGGGTCTCTGGCAGCAGAGCCGGCGGCGGCCCTGCTGGACGTACTGAACGAGGAGAAGCACTGATGGCGGGCAAGAACCAGCGCGGCGGCAAGCCGGCGCCCAAGGTCCACAAGGCCGAGCTCACGCACACCGTGGCGGACTTCGAGGCGGCCTTCTGGCCGGACGAGCAGCCGGTGGACAACGCGGTGGTGATGACCATGGGCGCACTGCACGAGGGCCACGCCGCGCTGATCCGGGCCGCCCGCAAGCAGGTCGGCCGGGACGGCCGGGTCGCGGTGACGGTCTTCGTCAACCCGCTCCAGTTCGGCGCCGGCGAGGACCTGGAGCGCTATCCGCGCAACCTGGCCGCCGACCTGCGGCTGGCCGAACAGGCGGGCGCGGACGTGGTGTTCGCGCCGACCACCGAGGAGATGTACCCGAACGGCGAGCCGCTGGTGCGGCTGGCCGCGGGCCCGATGGGCGAGCGGTTCGAGGGCGCGTCCCGCCCCGGGCACTTCGACGGCATGCTGACCGTGGTCGCCAAGCTGCTGCACATCACCGACCCGGACTTCGCGTTCTTCGGCGAGAAGGACGCACAGCAGCTGGCGATCGTCCAGCGGATGGTGGCCGACCTGGACTTCGACGTGGAGATCGTCGGCGTGCCGACCGTCCGGGAGGAGGACGGCCTGGCACTGTCCTCGCGCAACCGGTTCCTGTCCGAGTCCGAGCGCGGGCAGGCGCTGGCGCTGTCCCGGGCGCTGTTCGCCGGGCGGGACGCCGGTGCGCAGGGCCCGAAGGCCGTCCGCGAGGCCGCGGCGGCCGCCCTCGACACCGCCGACGGTGTCGACCTCGACTACCTCGCCCTGATCGACCCGGACACCTTCACCGAGGCGCCGGACGACTTCCAGGGCGAGGCGGTGCTGGCCGTGGCCGCGAAGGTGGGGTCCACCCGCCTGATCGACAACGTCCGCATCATCGTCCGCTAGGACCCCGCCAGCAGTCCCCGACTGCGGCTCCCCCACCCCGTAGCCGAAGTAGGCATGCACTCACAGGAGGCGTGACCAGATGCTCCGCACCATGCTCAAGTCCAAGATCCACCGGGCCACCGTGACCCAGGCCGACCTGCACTACGTCGGCTCGGTCACGGTGGACGAGGACCTGCTCGACGCGGCCGACCTGCTGCCCGGCGAGCTGGTCCACATCGTCGACGTGACCAACGGCGCCCGGCTGGAGACGTACACCATCGCCGGCCCGCGCGGCTCCGGCGTCATAGGCATCAACGGCGCCGCCGCCCACCTGGTGCACCCCGGCGACCTGGTGATCCTGATCGCCTACGGGCAGATGGACACCGCCGAGGCCAAGGCGTACCTGCCGAAGGTGGTGTTCGTGGACGCCGCCAACCGGGTCACCTCCATCGGGCCGGACGCCGCCGACGCCCCCGAGGGCAGCGGCCTGCTGCGCGGGGACCTGGGGGCCCCCGCGTCGCCGGGCCCGGGCGCGTACCGTGATGCCGACGGCGCGGCCCCGACCGCCGCGCACTGAAGGAGCAAGTGAAGCCATGTCGTCGTACCGCCTGACCGCTCCCGCCCCCGGCTGGACCACGACCACCGACGTCGTCGTGGTCGGCTCCGGGGTGGCCGGCCTCACCGTCGCGCTCAACGCCCGCAAGGCCGGCCTGCGGGCCATGGTGGTCACCAAGGCGATGCTCGACGACGGCTCCACCCGCTGGGCCCAGGGCGGCATCGCCGCCGCCCTGGGGCCCGGCGACACCCCCGAGCAGCACCTCGCCGACACCCTGGTGGCCGGTGCCGGGCTCTGCAACGAGGAGGCCGTGCGCACCCTGGTCACCGAGGGCCCGGACGCGGTCCGGCACCTGATCGCCACCGGTGCGGCCTTCGACAAGGACGACGAGGGCGAGATCCTGCTGACCCGCGAGGGCGGCCACCACCGCCGCCGGATCGCGCACGCCGGCGGCGACGCCACCGGCGCGGAGATATCGCGGGCGCTGGTCGAGGCGGTGCGCTCCGACCCGGGCGTCGAGCTGATCGAGCACGCGCTGGTGCTCGACCTGCTGACCGACGCGGCGGGCCACGCGGCCGGCCTGACCCTGCACGTGATGGGCGAGGGCCAGCGCGACGGCGTCGGCGCGATCCGCGCCCGGGCGGTGGTGCTGGCCACCGGCGGCATGGGCCAGGTGTTCTCCGCCACCACCAACCCGGCCGTCTCCACCGGGGACGGCGTGGCGCTGGCGCTGCGCGCCGGGGCCGAGGTGACCGACCTGGAGTTCGTCCAGTTCCACCCGACCGTGCTGTGGCTGGGCCCGGACGCCGAGGGCCAGCAGCCGCTGGTCTCCGAGGCGGTCCGCGGCGAGGGCGCGTACCTGGTGGACGCCGACGGCGTGCGCTTCATGGTCGGGCAGCACGAGCTGAACGAGCTGGCGCCCCGGGACATCGTCGCCAAGGCGATCACCCGGCGGATGGAGCTCACCGGTGCCGAGCACATGTACCTGGACGGGCGCCACTTCGGCGCCGCGATGTGGGCCGAGCGCTTCCCGACCATCCTGGCGTCCTGCCGCTCGCACGGCATCGACCCGGTCACCGACCTGATCCCGGTCGCACCCGCCGCGCACTACGCCTCCGGCGGCATCCGCACCGACCTGCACGGCCGCACCACCGTCCCGGGCCTGTACGCCTGCGGCGAGGTGGCCTGCACCGGCGTTCACGGCGCCAACCGGCTGGCCTCCAACTCACTGCTGGAGGGCCTGGTCTTCGCCGAGCGGATCGCCGCCGACCTGGCCGCCCGGCACCACGCCGGCGAGCTGCCCGAGCGGGCCGTCGACGTGGCGGGCGCCCGCGCCGCGCACCCGGTGCCGCTGCTCGCGCCCGAGGCGCGGGCCGACATCCAGCGGCTGATGTCCCGGGGCGCCGGCGTGCTGCGCTCGGCCGCCTCGATGGCTGCCACCGCCGCCGGGCTGACCGCCCTGGCCGGGGCCGCCCTGGCGCACGCCGCCGAGGAGAAGCCCGCCGACCCGCGGGTGGAGACCTGGGAGGCCACCAACCTGCACCTGGTCGCGACCGCCCTGGTCGCCGCCGCCGCGCAGCGCGCGGAGACCCGCGGCTGCCACTGGCGGGAGGACTTCCCCGAGCGCGACGACGCGCACTGGCAGCGCCACCTGGTGACCGTCCTCGCCGCCGACGGCACCCCCGTCAGCACCGTCGAGCCCCAGTAACCCCCTCGCCTTCCGCCCGGCCGCCGCCGGCGAACCCCCGCAAGGAGCACCCGATGACCCACGACCACGACCACGAGCACGCCGACCTCCCGCTGGCCGACCAGGGCTGCGGCGACGGCTGCGCCTGCGGCGACGGCGAGGCGTACGAGACCGGGCTGGACCCGGCGCTGGCCGAGCTGCTGGAGGAGGCCGGCCTGGACCCGGTCGAGGTGGAGGACATCGCCTCGCTGGCGCTGGCCGAGGACCTGGCCGGCGGCGAGGACGTCACCTCGGTCGCCACCGTGCCCGCCGACGCGGTCGCCACCGCCGACTTCACGGCCCGTCAGGCCGGTGTGGTGGCGGGCCTGCGGGTCGCCGAGGCCGTGGTCTCGCTGGTCTGCGAGGAGGAGTTCGAGGTCGAGCGGCACGTCGAGGACGGCGCCGCCGTCGAGGCCGGCCAGGTGCTGCTCTCGGTACGCAGCCGCACCCGCGACCTGCTCACCGCCGAGCGCTCGGCGCTCAACCTGCTCTGCCACCTGTCCGGCATCGCCACCGCCACCCGGGCCTGGGCCGACGCCCTGGAGGGCACCTCGGCGGTGGTCCGCGACACCCGCAAGACCACCCCGGGCCTGCGCTCGCTGGAGAAGTACGCGGTGCGCTGCGGCGGCGGGGCCAACCACCGGATGGCGCTCTCGGACGCGGCGCTGGTCAAGGACAACCACGTGGTGGCGGCCGGCGGGGTGGCCGAGGCGTTCAAGGCCGTCAAGGCGCTCTACCCGGAGCTGCCGGTCGAGGTGGAGGTCGACACCGTCGAGCAGATCCAGCCGGTGCTGGACGCCGGGGCGGAGCTGATCCTGCTGGACAACTTCACCGTGGCGCAGCTGAAGCAGGCCGTCGCACTGGTGGCCGGCAAGGCGAAGCTGGAAGCCTCCGGCGGTCTGACCCTGGCCACCGCGCGCGAGGTCGCCGACACTGGTGTCGACTACCTCGCCGTCGGCGCCCTGACCCACTCCTCGCCGATCCTGGACATCGGCCTGGACCTCCGCGCCTGACCTTTCGCCCGAGCCAGAAAGCACCCCATGCTCCTCACGATCGACGTCGGAAACACCCAGACCACGCTCGGCCTGTTCGACGGTGAGGAGATCGTCGAGCACTGGCGGATCTCGACCGACCCGCGCCGCACCGCGGACGAACTCGCGGTGCTGATGCAGGGCCTGATGGGTGCGCACCCCATCGTCTCCGCCTCGGACCGGGTGGAGGGGCTGGCGATCTGCTCCTCGGTGCCCGCCGTGCTCCACGAGCTCCGCGAGGTGACCCGCCGGTACTACGGCGACGTCCCCGCGGTGATCGTGGAGCCGGGGGTGAAGACCGGGGTGCACGTGCTGATGGACAACCCCAAGGAGGTCGGCGCGGACCGGATCGTCAACGCGCTGGCGGCCAACCACCTCTACGGCGGCCCGTGCATCGTGGTCGACTTCGGCACCGCGACCACCTTCGACGCCGTCAACGAGCGCGGCGACTACGTCGGCGGGGCGATCGCCCCCGGGATCGAGATCTCGGTCGAGGCGCTCGGCATGCGCGGTGCCCAGCTGCGCAAGATCGAGCTGGCCCGGCCGCGCAACGTGATCGGCAAGAACACCGTCGAGGGGATGCAGTCGGGCATCCTCTACGGCTTCGCCGGCCAGGTCGACGGCCTGGTCAACCGGATGGCCCGGGAGCTGTCCAAGGACCCGGACGACGTCCAGGTGATCGCCACCGGCGGGCTGGCCCCGCTGGTGCTCGGCGAGGCCGAGACCATCGACGTGCACGAGCCCTGGCTCACCCTGATCGGCCTGCGGCTGATCTTCGAGCGCAACCGCCCGGCCACCGCGGCCTGACGGCGCTCCGGCGTCCGCTCCGGCCGCGGGCCGCCGGGCCGGTGGTTCGGAGGCTGCCGGTCCGGACGGGAGCGGCCGTCCGCCGGGCTGCGGGGCCCCGGGACGGGCACCCGGGCGGACGTCGGGCCAAACGTGGGTTCTTGATCCGACACTCCCGACAAATCGGATATTCGTCACGTAGGGTCAGCGCATGCCTACGCCTCACGGATCGCGCGGCGGCATGGCGTTCAGCGCCGACGAAGTCCGCGTGCTGCGCCGCGCCCTCGCCCAAGCCCTCCACCCGGCCATGCCCGACCGCCTCCGGCCGCCCGCGCCGGTGCCCGAACTCTGGGCCGAGGACGTCCAGGAGGCCCTGCACCTCACCGAGGCGATCGACGAGGCCGTCGCGGAGGGCGGCCGGCTGCGGGCGTTCCTGCTCGCGGACCTCGCCCGCTACCGGGCCGCCCTGCCCGGCAGCGCGGCCGGCTACCTGGAACGGCTGGAGGAGGCCGTCGCGGACGGCTACCTGCCGTCCCCCGACGACCTCGCGGCGCTGCGCTCCCTCACCCGCAGGCCCTGCGGTCCGGCCGAGCGCTCCCGCCGGTCCCGGCTGGCCGGGCGCTGCCACGCGCTCGCCGAGGCCGAGGTCCGCGAGCGGCTCTCGCTCGGCACCGGTGCGCGCCACCTGACGGCGGTGCCCGACCAGGCCGCCGCACCCTTCGTCGCACCCACCTTCGCCGCGGCCCCCGACACCGCGGACCACCCAGTTGGAGGACGGATCCCGATGAGCAACTCCGCCCAGTCCGCCCGGATCACCACCGCCGGCCGCCCCCAGCCGGGCCGGCCCGCCGCCCAGGGCAAGCCGGGTCCGCACGACAAGCAGACCCACCAGCCGCGCCGGATGCCCACCCCCGCCGAACTGTTCGGCCGCCGCCCGCGCCCGGCGGACCGGACCGCGCCGCAGGAGGAGACCGAGCTGGCCACCGGCACCGGCTGAGCCGCCCGCACCCGGCCGCCCGGGGAGGTCCGGTCCACCGGGCCTCCCCCGCGCACGTCCGGGGCCGCCCGGCCGGCCCCGGGCCCCGCCCGCCGGGCCGGTGCGACGCGGCCGGGGCGGTGCCCCATCCCCTGACGGGAGCGGCCGTTCGGCTGGCTACCCTTGTGGGGTGACCGATCAGAGCACTGTCCCCGCGACCGACGACCTTCCCGAGCAGATGCGCGTCCGGCGCGAAAAGCTGGAGCGGCTCCGGGCGGCCGGCGTCGACCCGTACCCGGTCGGCTTCCCCCGCACCACCACCATCGCGGACCTCCGCGCCGCCCACCCCGACCTGGAGCCGGACACCGCGACCGGCGAGCGGGCCGGCGTGACCGGCCGGGTGGTCCTGGCCCGCACCGGCGGCAAGCTCTGCTTCGCCACCCTGCGGGACGGCTCCGGCGACCTCCAGGTGATGTTCTCCCTGGACAAGCTGGGCCCGGAGCGGCTGGCGGCCTGGAAGTCCGACATCGACCTGGGCGACCAGGTGGGCGTCGAGGGCGAGGTGATCACCTCCAAGCGCGGCGAGCTGTCCGTGATGGTCGACCGCTGGGAGCTCACCGCCAAGTGCCTGCGTCCGCTGCCGGACAAGCACAAGGGCCTGACCGACCCGGAGGCCCGGGTCCGCCAGCGGTACGTCGACCTGATCGTCAACCCCGAGGCGCGCGAGATCCTCCACCTGCGCAGCAAGGTGGTCCGCTCGATCCGCCGCACCTACGAGGAGCGCGGCTACATCGAGGTCGAGACCCCGATGCTGCAGCCGGTGCACGGCGGCGCCAACGCCCGCCCGTTCACCACCCACATCAACGCGTACGACATCGACCTCTTCCTGCGGATCGCCCCCGAGCTGTACCTCAAGCGGCTGGTGGTCGGCGGCGCCGAGAAGGTCTTCGAGATCAACCGCAACTTCCGCAACGAGGGCGCGGACTCCACCCACAACCCGGAGTTCACCTCGCTGGAGTCGTACGAGGCCTACGGCGACTACGACACCCAGGCCGAGCTGATCCGGGCGACCATCGTGAACGCCGCCCGCGACGCCCTCGGCACCACCGTGGTCCGGGGCATCGGCCCCGACGGCACCGAGCACGAGATCGACCTGGCCGAGCCGTGGGCCGAGGTCAGCGTCTACCCCGGCATCTCGGCCCGCCTGGGCAGCGAGATCACCCCCGACACCTCCGTCGAGGAGCTGCGCAAGCTCGCCGACGAGGCCGGCGTGCCCTACGAGAAGGAGTGGGGCCACGGCCAGATCGTGCTGGAGATGATCGAGCGGCTGCTGGAGCACAACGCGATCAAGCCGACCTTCATCCGGGACTACCCCACCGAGGTCTCGCCGCTGACCCGCCAGCACCGCTCGATCCCGGGCGTGGCCGAGAAGTGGGACCTGGTGATCTTCGGTACCGAGATCGGCACCGCCTACTCCGAGCTGATCGACCCGGTCGAGCAGCGGGCCCGGCTGACCGCCCAGTCCCTGCTGGCGGCCGGCGGCGACGTCGAGGCGATGCAGGTGGACGAGGACTTCCTGCGCGCCCTGGAGTACGCGATGCCCCCCACCGGCGGCCTGGGCCTCGGGGTGGACCGCCTGATCATGCTGCTCACCGGCAAGAACATCCGGGAGACGGTGCTCTTCCCGATCGTGAAGCCCGAAGCCAAGCAGGCGGCCGCGGCCGCCGCCGAGGAGGAGTGACCTGATGGACTACGTCAGCGCGATCGTGCCGCCGCTGGTCATGGCGATCGGCTTCGGCTTCCTGGTGCGGGCGATCATCCGCAGCCAGGGCGGGGCCCAGCGGGCCAAGGAGGACGCCGCCGCCGACGCCCTCGCCGCCCGTTCCACCGCGGGCGAATAGCAGCCGCGACCGGCGCGCCGTCACCCCAGCGGGTGGCGGCGCGCCGGTGTCGTTTCCGCCGGGGCCGATTCTGTCCGAAACACCCCTATCCTGGCCGGACTATGGTGCGGCAACTCGGAGAACTCGAGAACGACATCATGACCAGGGTGTGGCAGTGGAACCGCCCGGTCACGGTTCGCGAGGTTCTGCTGGATCTGCAGGCGGAACGCGAAATCGCGTACACGACGGTGATGACCGTGCTCGACAAGCTGTACCGAAAGGGCTGGCTGCGGCGGGAGCAGGCGGGCCGGGCGTATCGATATGAGCCGGTCTCGTCCCGCGAGGCATACACCGCCGCGCTGATGAACGACGCGTGGGCGACCAGTGACAATCCGGCCGCGGCGCTGGTGCACTTCTTCGGCCTGATGTCGCCCGAGCAGCGCGACGCCCTCCGGGACGCGCTGCGGGTGGCGGGCCCGTTCCCGGATACCGCGCCGGTCGATACGCCCCCGACCGATAGCCCGCCGAGCGATACGCCGCCGCCCGATACCGCGCCGGCCGATACGCCGGTGGCCGATACCGGGCGCCCCGATACGCCGCCGGGCGATACCGGGGAGACCCCTCGGCCGCCCGCACGATAACGTCCCGCCATGGAGGTCACCATCCGCCGGGCGCGGACCACCGATGTGCGGGCCGTGCGAGGGCTCATCGACGCCTACTCGCGGGACGGGATTCTGCTGGACAAGCCCACAGTCACATTGTTCGAATCGGTGCAGGAGTTCTGGGTCGCCGAACGCGACGACACCGGCACGGTGGTCGCCTGCGGCGCCCTGCACGTGATGTGGGAGGACCTGGCCGAGGTGCGCACCCTGGCGGTGGACCCGGCCTGCAAGGGCCACGGCCTCGGCCACCTGGTGCTGGACAAGCTGCTGCAGACCGCACGCTGGCTGGGAGTCCGTCGGATTTTCTGCTTGACGTTCGAGGTCGACTTCTTCGCGAAACACGGTTTCGTCGAGATCGGTGAAACCGACGATCGTACGTCAGACCCGACCGCCGTCGCCACGGAAGTCTATGAAGAACTCCTGCGCTCGTACGATGAAGGTGTCGCGGAGTTCCTGGACCTGGAGCGGGTGAAGCCGAACACCCTCGGCAACTCCCGCATGCTGCTGCGACTCTACTGAGTCCGGGCGCGCGCCGAGTGCCTTGTCGCGCATGTCGCACACCCCCGGGGCCGCCCGGGGGTTTGTGTTTTCCGGGAAAAGGCGGTTTCCTTTCTCCAGGCAATGAGTTGTTGACACGGAAAGGGAAGCCCGTGGCACAGAGGGTTCAGGTCATTCTGGAAGACGATCTCGACGGCGGCTCGGCGGACGAGACGGTCACGTTCGCGCTGGACGGTGTTGCCTACGAGATCGACCTGAAGAGCGACAACGCGGAGAAGCTGCGCGGCCTGCTGGCCCCGTACGTCGAGAAGGGCCGCAAGCAGAGCGGGCGGCTCAGCGCCCCCCGCCGCAGCAGCGGCCGGGCGGCCGGCCGGTCCTCCGCGGGCCAGCCGGACACCGCGAAGATCCGGAACTGGGCGAAGGAGAACGGCTACCAGGTCAACGACCGCGGCCGGGTGCCCAGCAACGTGCGCGAGGACTACGAGAAGGCGCACGCCTCCTGACCCCACCGGGGTCATCCAGGGCGTCGGCGCCGGGACCGGCAGGTCACGGGCGCGGGCGTCCGCCAGGCCGTCGCACAGCCGCCGCAGACCGGGCGGGCCCAGGTTCAGGGCCGGGCCGCCCGTTCCCGGCCGCGGCCGGACCGCAGCGCGGCCCGGCGCCGTCGGGCGCCCGCACGGCGGCGGCCGCAGTTCCGCCCGGGCACGGCCCGCCGGGGCGCGGGCCGGAGCGTCCGCCGTCCGGACCGGGACGGTCCACGAGCGGCGGGACGGTCCCGGGCTGTGCAACGCTGTAAGGGCGAAGCGGTCACGCGGACGGCACCTGATCGGGTGGCCGGCCGATCCGGCGCCGGTCGTCCGGCCGCCGCGGCGGACCCCACCCGGGTCGAGTGCGGCTCGCGGGCCGGCCGAGCCGTCGTCAGCTCGGCGGCCGGGCCGGACGGATCGGCCGCCGGACTTCTCGCCAGGCGAACACCGCCACCCGGGAAACTGCGCGAAACTCGCCGGAATACCGGGTATGAATGCAGGCGGGAGGGGTCGAACGGCCCCGACCGCTGGCAGGATGCGAGACCGGCCGCCCCGCCCTCGGCAGTGCTTGTTCGCCGATGGCGTAGCGGTATCGGGTGCATCGGGCCCACCTGTGGGAACACCGTCTCCCAGCATCAGGTTGGGACTGGTGTCGGCTGGTCGCGCTGCATGATTCCCCACGCGAGTGGGGTTGACTCTTCTCGTCCGGCGACGGGCGGGAGAGGCCCATGGCCGCGCCGCTGAGCGGGACTAGCATGCGGAAGGACAGGGCGGGGACGGACCCCGAACTGACCGACCGCTCTGAGGAGCGATTAACGATGTTCGAGAGGTTCACCGACCGCGCGCGGCGGGTTGTCGTCCTGGCTCAGGAAGAAGCCCGGATGCTCAACCACAACTACATCGGCACCGAGCACATTCTCCTGGGCCTGATCCACGAGGGCGAGGGTGTCGCCGCCAAGGCGCTGGAGAGCCTCGGGATCTCGCTCGAGGCGGTCCGCCAGCAGGTCGAGGAGATCATCGGGCAGGGCCAGCAGGCACCGTCCGGTCACATTCCCTTCACCCCCCGGGCGAAGAAGGTCCTGGAGCTGTCGCTCCGCGAGGCCCTCCAGCTCGGCCACAACTACATCGGCACCGAGCACATCCTGCTCGGCCTGATCCGCGAGGGCGAGGGCGTCGCCGCCCAGGTCCTGGTGAAGCTGGGCGCCGACCTCAACCGGGTGCGCCAGCAGGTCATCCAGCTGCTCTCGGGTTACCAGGGCAGCAAGGAGTCGGCCCCGGCCGGCGGCCCCGCCGAGGGCACCCCCTCCACCTCGCTGGTCCTCGACCAGTTCGGGCGCAACCTCACCCAGGCCGCCCGCGAGGCCAAGCTCGACCCGGTGATCGGGCGCGAGAAGGAGATCGAGCGGGTCATGCAGGTGCTGTCCCGCCGCACCAAGAACAACCCCGTGCTGATCGGTGAGCCCGGCGTCGGCAAGACCGCCGTCGTCGAGGGCCTGGCCCAGGCGATCGTCAAGGGCGAGGTCCCGGAGACGCTCAAGGACAAGCAGCTGTACACGCTGGACCTGGGCGCCCTGGTGGCCGGTTCGCGGTACCGCGGTGACTTCGAGGAGCGCCTGAAGAAGGTGCTCAAGGAGATCCGCACCCGCGGCGACATCATCCTGTTCATCGACGAGCTGCACACCCTGGTCGGCGCGGGCGCCGCCGAGGGCGCGATCGACGCCGCGTCGATCCTCAAGCCGATGCTGGCCCGCGGTGAGCTCCAGACCATCGGTGCCACCACGCTCGACGAGTACCGCAAGCACCTGGAGAAGGACGCCGCGCTGGAGCGCCGCTTCCAGCCGATCCAGGTCGCGGAGCCGTCTCTGCCGCACACCATCGAGATCCTCAAGGGCCTGCGGGACCGCTACGAGGCGCACCACCGGGTGTCCATCACGGACGCCGCGCTGGTGGCCGCCGCGACCCTGGCCGACCGGTACATCTCGGACCGCTTCCTGCCGGACAAGGCGATCGACCTGATCGACGAGGCCGGCTCCCGGATGCGCATCCGCCGGATGACCGCGCCGCCGGACCTCCGCGAGTTCGACGAGAAGATCGCCGACGTGCGCCGCGAGAAGGAGAGCGCGATCGACGCGCAGGACTTCGAGAAGGCCGCGTCCCTGCGCGACAACGAGAAGCAGCTCCTGCAGGCCAAGGCCAAGCGGGAGAAGGAGTGGAAGGCCGGCGACATGGACGTCGTCGCCGAGGTGGACGAGGAGCTGATCGCCGAGGTGCTGGCGACGGCCACCGGCATCCCGGTCTTCAAGCTCACCGAGGAGGAGTCCTCCCGGCTGCTGCGCATGGAGGACGAGCTGCACAAGCGCGTCATCGGCCAGAAGGACGCCATCAAGGCGCTCTCGCAGGCCATCCGGCGCACCCGGGCGGGCCTCAAGGACCCGAAGCGCCCCGGTGGCTCGTTCATCTTCGCCGGCCCGTCCGGTGTCGGTAAGACCGAGCTGTCCAAGACGCTGGCGGAGTTCCTGTTCGGCGACGAGGACGCGCTGATCGCGCTCGACATGTCCGAGTTCTCCGAGAAGCACACGGTCTCCCGGCTGTTCGGCTCCCCGCCCGGCTACGTGGGCTACGAGGAGGGCGGCCAGCTGACCGAGAAGGTCCGCCGCAAGCCGTTCTCGGTGGTGCTGTTCGACGAGGTCGAGAAGGCGCACCCGGACATCTTCAACTCGCTGCTGCAGATCCTGGAGGACGGTCGCCTGACCGACTCCCAGGGCCGGGTGGTCGACTTCAAGAACACGGTCATCATCATGACCACCAACCTCGGCACCCGGGACATCTCCAAGGGCTTCAACCTCGGCTTCGCGGCCACGGGTGACGCCCAGACCGGGTACGAGCGGATGAAGGCCAAGGTCAGCGAGGAGCTCAAGCAGCACTTCCGGCCCGAGTTCCTGAACCGTGTCGACGACATCGTGGTCTTCCACCAGCTGTCCGAGGAAGACATCATCCAGATCGTCGACCTGATGATCGACAAGGTGGACGGCCGGCTGAAGGACCGCGACATGGGCCTGGAGCTCAGCGTCGAGGCCAAGAAGCTGCTCGCCAAGCGCGGCTACGACCCGCTGCTCGGTGCCCGTCCGCTGCGCCGGACCATCCAGCGCGAGATCGAGGACCACCTCTCCGAGAAGATCCTCTTCGGTGAGCTGCGGGCCGGTCAGATCGTGGTGGTCGGCACGGAGGGTGAGGGCAAGGAGGCCAAGTTCACCTTCCGCGGCGAGGAGAAGTCGGCGGTGGCCGACACCCCGGCCGCGGTGAGCACCGCGGGTCCGGATCTCACCAAGTAGTAACCTCGACCGAATAGCGCCGCGGCCCCGACCCAGTGTCGGGGCCGCGGCGTTTTCAGTTGCAAAACTGTTTACGGATCCAATTGCTGTGAAAATCCAGACTTTTCACCCTTGGAGCACGATCCGGGCGGTCCTACGGATACGAACGGGGCCCTGACGGCGGGGCTTAGCAACCGATTTGACTGACTATCAGCTGATCCGGGCGGCCGGGAGGATAGCGGCGTGGCCATGCCATGGTCAAGGTCTTTCTTTTTTACTAGCTCTTGGATCAAATGTCGTCCACCTGTCTTTCATTGGTTCACCGGCTGGCCAAGAGCTGTGCCGGTAAGGGGAGGACGTCACCACGTTGAAGATATCCAGGAAGGCCGCCGCGGCCGCCGCTGCCGTCGCGGCCGTCGCCGCGCTCGGCGCGGGGATGCTCCCGGGAACGGCCGTCGCCGCCCCGAACGCTGTCCCCCGTGACCCGGCCGACGCAGCCCTGAGCACCAAGCTCGACGACTCGCTTCCCGGCCCGCTCTCCGGGAAGGTCGAGGCCGAGCAGAAGGCGGCCGTCGACCAGCTGGTCAACGGCACCGCCACCATCGAGTCGCACGGCGGTGGCACCAGCATCAAGCTGGGCCGTGACAAGTACGTGGAGCTCGGTCGCGAGCGCACGGACAAGATTTTCACCATCCTCGTCGACTTCAGCGACCAGGTGGACAACACCACCAAGCTGCCCGACGGCACCGTCAAGTACGGCGGCACCCCCGGCCCGGCGCACAACCAGATCGCCGCGCCGGACCGGGCGACCAACAACTCGACCGCCTGGCAGGCTGATTACAACCAGCAGCACTACCAGGACCTGTACTTCTCGAAGACCGGCGACTCGCTGAAGACCTTCTACGAGCGTCAGTCCTCGGGCCGGTACTCGGTCGACGGCCAGGTCACCGACTGGGTCAAGGTGCCGTGGAACGAGGCCCGTTACGGCTCGGACTACTGCGGCCAGCACGTCTGCAACAACGCGCAGGACCTGATCCGCGACGGCATCAACGCCTGGGTCGCCGACCAGAAGGCCAAGGGCCAGACGGACGCGCAGATCAAGGCCACGATCGCCGGCTACGACCAGTGGGACCGGTACGACTACGACCACGACGGCAACTTCAACGAGCCCGACGGTTACATCGACCACTTCCAGATCGTGCACGCCGGTGAGGACCAGTCGGCCGGCGGCGGCGCCCAGGGCACCAACGCCCTGTGGGCCCACCGCTCGTACGTCTACGGCGCGCTGTCCGGCCAGGCCGGCCCGGACAACAACAAGCTCGGCGGCACCCCGGTCGGCACCTCCGGCATCTGGGTCGGCGACTACACCATGCAGCCCGAGAACGGCGGCCTCGGTGTCTTCGCGCACGAGTACGGCCACGACCTCGGTCTGCCGGACCTCTACGACACCTCCGGCTCCGGCAACGACAACTCGGTCGGCTTCTGGTCGCTGATGTCGTCCGGTTCCTGGCTCGGCACCGGCAAGAACGAGATCGGCGACAAGCCCGCCGACCTCGACGTCTGGAGCAAGCTGCAGCTCGGCTGGCTGAAGTTCGACAAGGCCCAGGCCGGCAAGGACTCGCTGCACTGGCTCGGCCCGGTGGAGTACAACACGAAGCGGCCGCAGGCCATCGTGATGGACCTGCCGAAGAAGACCGTCACCACCGAGATCAACACCCCGTTCGCGGGCGGCAACGAGTGGTGGAGCGGTAGCGCGGACGACCTGAACGTCTCGCTGACCCGCACCATCGACCTCACCGGCAAGACCTCGGCCAGCCTGTCGGCCAAGGCCTGGTACGAGCTCGAGACCGACTACGACTACGCCTACGGCGAGGTCTCCACCGACGGCGGCAAGAACTGGACCGCCGTCGCCGGTACCTTCAACGGCGCGGCGCTGCCGGTCGACGGTGCGAACCACCCGGCGATCAACGGCACCACCAACAACACCTGGGGCGACCTGGTCTTCCCGCTCGACGCCTACGCGGGCAAGAGCATCCAGTTCCGCTTCCACAACGTCACCGACGGCGGTGTCCACCTCAAGGGCCTCGCGATCGACGACGTGAAGGTCACCGCCGACAACGCGGCCGTCTTCACCGACGGTGCCGAGAACGGCGACAACGGCTGGACCGCGGCCGGCTTCTCCCGCATCACGGGCAAGTTCTCCAAGGACTACGCCCAGCACTACCTGGTGGAGAACCGTCAGTACGTCTCGTACGACACCATGCTGAAGACCGGCCCGTACGTCTTCGGTTCGGCCGCCAAGCCGAACATGGTCGAGCACTACGCCAACCAGAACGGTGTTCTGATCTGGCTGTGGGACGAGTCGCAGTCCGACAACAACGTCACCAACCACCCGGGCCAGGGTCTGATCCTCCCGATCGACTCGCACCCGGCCCCGCTGAAGTGGGCCGACGGCACCTACATGCGTCCGCGCCTGCAGGGCTACGACTCCACCTTCGGCTTCGAGCGCACCGACGGCCTGAAGCTCGACAAGGCCGACGTGCTCACGAAGATCCCGTCGTCGAAGGCCGTCAGCTCCTTCAACGACCACACCACCAAGTACTACGACCCTGCTACGCCGTTCAGCAGCGTCCAGGTTCCGGACACCCACACCCGGATCGACGTGCTGTGGCAGAGCTGGAACAACCTGGAGACCATCATCCGGGTCCACCCGGTGAAGTGACCTCGGGTCAGCTGATGCTGATGCAGTGAACAGCTGCGGCCCCGGCGGGTTCCCCCCGCCGGGGCCGCGGTGCGTTCCGGGCGAACGGTGGGACCGGCCCCCGGGACCGGCCCTAGACCTGGGCGAGTTCCAGGAAGAGGGCGACCGCCTCGGTGATCTCCCTGGGCGTCCAGTCCAGCGCGGCCGCGGAGGCCGTGATCTCGGTCATCGAGAAGCCCGGCAGCACCCCCGGCTCGTCCCAGCCGCCGAACAGGCCGACCCCCTGCAGCTCGGCGAGCCGGATGTTGGCCCGGTTCAGCGCGTGCGCCGGGTACGGCAGCCAGAACTGGAACTGGTGGGTGTGCGGCGGATCCGGGTTGACCCGGCCCCCGGGCGTCGCCGCCAGCGCCGCGGCCACCTCCTTGGCGTTGGCCACGTAGGCGTCCAGCCGCGGCAGTTCGGTGTCCAGCCCGGACAGCGCGGTGAGCACCGCGGGCCACTGCTGGAACAGCCGGCCCCCGTACCGGTGCCGCCAGACCCGCACGCCCCGCGCGAACTCCTCGTCGCCCGCCACCAGCGCGCCACTGGTCGCACCGAGCGTCTTGTAGCAGGAGACGTAGACCGAGTTGGCGAGCGCGGCGATCTCCGGCAGCGTCCGGCCGAAGTGCGGCCCCGTCTCCCAGAGCCGGGCGCCGTCCAGGTGGACGTACGCGCCCAGCTCCCGGGCCGCCTCGACCAGCGCGGTCAGCTCCGGCCAGCTGGGCAGCACGAACCCGGCGTCCCGCAGCGGCAGTTCGAGCATCAGCGTGGTGAAGGGCTCGCCGAGCGCCCGCAGCTCCGCCGGGGTGGGCAGCCGCGGCGCCCGGGTCGGCCAGACCGTCCGCAGCCCGCTCAGCACCGAGTACGCGCGCTGCTCGTGCACCTCGGGGTGGGCCAGCGGGTGCATGGCGACCGTCCGGCCCTCGCCGTCCGCCCAGTACTGCAGGGCCGCCTGCTGGGCCATCGTGCCGGTCGGGAAGTAGACGGCGTCCGCCAGTCCGAGCAGGCCCGCCACCCGCCCCTCCAGGGCCCGTACGATGCCGCTGCCGTAGAAGTCCACGGCCTCGTCCAGGTCGTACAGCTCCTCCGCGCCCGCCGGGCCCTCCCCGCCGCCGGACAGGGCGGCCAGTGCGGCCAGCCGCTCCCGGATGGTCCGCGGCCGGGCCCCGGACAGGATCCGGTCGCACCCGCGCAGGGCCGCGAACCTGCGGGCGGGGTCGGTGGGCGGGGGGACGTCACCGGGCGGGCGGGCAGCTGCGCTCATGCCCCGATCATCGCCGATCCGCTGCCGCCCGGGCCGCTGTGACGCAGGCCCCTTGCCCGCGACGAGCGGGGGCGGGGCGCGCGAGCGGGCGGGTGAGTGGGCGCGTGAGCGGGCGCGCGAGCGGGTGGGTGAACCGCCGAGGGCGGGCGAGATCGGCCGAGATTCTCTGATTTGAGGTGGTTTGGCGGGGCCCCGCCGGTGGTACTGGTCACAGCCTGTCACCTCGGTACGAGGGCGGGTAGTAGGTCGTGCGGAGCGCGACCGGCCGGTGACCGCAGCTTCCCGCCGCCCCGCCCGCGGAACGATCGGGCCCCCGGCCCGGCGGCCCGCGCCGAAGATCGTCGCCCGCCCGGAGGGCCGCCGGAGCGCCGTCGGAGCGCCCCGCTCACTAGCGGCCGTAGTACGTCACACCGTTTGGGGCTGCTCAGGGTGACGGTTACACCTGAGTGGTCCCCACCGGTACGCCGGGCCGACCCGGCCCTGCCGCGTGCTGCTCCCCCCGACCGCGAGGTACGTCACCGATGCTTTCCTTCCCCCGCACCGGCCGCAAGCTGCTCACCGCCGTCGGGTCCGCCGCGGCCCAGCGCGGTATCCCCGCCATCCAGTCCCTGAACGGCATCAAGGGCCTCGACGGCCTCAAGGGCCTGAACGGACTGAACGGCGGCGCGGTGCTCGGCCGGCTGCAGGACCGCCGCGCAAGCGTGGCGTGGGGCGGCGCCGCCGTACTGGCCGTCAGCGCGATGCTGATCCCGGCGGGCTCCGCACACGCCATGACCGTGCACCCGACCACCCCGGGCAGCTCGGCGTTCACCGCGGCCGCCGCACCGGCCGACCCGGCCGCGGTCGTCCAGATCTCCGCCCCGGCCGCCTACAAGGTGCCGAAGTCGGCCTCCTCCCAGGCCGCCGTGGCGGTGGCGAGCAACCTCGACGCCACCCCGGCCCCGGAGGCCGCCCCGGCCGCCCCCGCTGCCCCCGCCGAGGCGCCCCCCGCCGAGGCCCCGGCTGCCGAGGCGCCCGCCGCAGCTCCCGCCCCGGAGGCGGCCCCGGCCCCGGCCCCGGCGCCCGCTCCGGCTCCGGCTCCGGCTCCCGAGTGGTCCGTCCCGGTGGCGAGCGGCGCGCACAGCAACCCGTTCGGCAAGATCAACCACTCCTACGCCGCCGGGTACCACACCGGCGAGGACTACGCCGTGAAGGTCGGCACCCCGCTGCTGGCGGTCGGCAACGCCACCGTCGTCTCGGCCAAGCTCGACGGCGCGTACGGCAACGAGATCGTGCTGAAGCTCGCGGACGGCAAGTTCGCCCAGTACGCCCACATGTCCAAGCTCGGCGTGCACGCCGGCCAGAAGGTGTCCGCGGGCCAGCAGATCGGCCTGTCCGGCAACACCGGCAACTCCACCGGCCCGCACCTGCACTTCGAGATCCGCACCGCCAACAAGTACGGCGCCGTGATCGACCCGGTCCAGTACCTGCGCTCGCACGGTGCCGCCGGGGCCTGAGCCCCGTAGCGGGCGGGGTCAGGGGCGGCCCCCGGAGGGGTCAGCCCCGGGCCGGGGTCGGAGCAGTCAGCCCTGGGCCGGGATCGGCTCGCCCGGCCCGGTCGGCTCGATCCGCCCGGAGATCTCCAGGGCGACCTCCAGGGCCGCCGCCATGGCCTCCTCCAGCGTCCCGGCGCGGGGGTGGCCGGAGCCGCCCGGACCGCACTGCTCGCCGTCGTCCTGCTTGAGCAGGAACAGCGCCGAGTTGATCGAGAACAGCGCCATGGTGGCGCGCAGCCGGTCGTGGAAGGTGGCGTCCGGGCCGTGCACCAGCCGGATCATCGCGACCATCCGCTCCTTGAACTCCAGCCCGGCCTCCGACTCCCGGAGGGCGGGCTGGTTCTCGTGGAAGAACCGCAGCAGCGGCGCCCGCTCGACCATCCCGGCGGCGAACCTGCGGACCAGCTCGTCCCGCAGCTCCGGCGACCACGGCTTGCCCTCGCCGAAGGCGATGGCCTCGTCGATCGGCGCCGCCATGCTCCGGACGATGCCGCGGACGATGTCGTCCTTGGTCTTGAAGTGGTAGTAGAGCGCGGCCTTCGTGACGCCGAGGCGGTCCGCGATCTCCCGCAGCGAGGTCTTCTCGTACCCCTGTGCCGCGAAGAGCTCCAACGCCACGTCGAGGATCCGCGCACGGGTGTCGCTGCGGGGGCTCTGGGTCGTGCTCATGACTGGCGGCCTGCCTCGTGACGGCGGTGGTGGGCGGCTCGCTCCGGTGTTCGGGCGGCCTCGTGGTGCATTCTCCCTGCCCACGGGGTTCGCGCCGAAACTGGCTTGACGCCCGGCTGGGGAACAACTTACCGTGCGAGCCGACGATTCACTAGCCGGTCGTCAAGTAAGTGAGCCGCGGGAGACGCGGCCCAGCCACGTTTCCGGGAGTCACACCATGTCACAACAGCAGGTCGAGGCCGCGGCGGACCAACCGCCGGCCGCGGGGGCGACCGAGCCCGCGCCGAAGTCGGCACGCGAGATCCGCGTGGTGATGATCGGCCTGGTGATCGCCATGCTGCTGGCGATGCTCGACAACCTGATCATCGGAACGGCGATGCCGACCATCGTCGGCGAGCTCGGCGGCTCGGAGCACCTCGCCTGGGTGGTCACCGCGTACACCCTGGCGACCGCCGTCTCCACCCCGATCTGGGGCAAGCTCGGCGACCTCTACGGCCGCAAGGGCACCTTCCTCACGTCGATCGTGATCTTCCTGGTCGGCTCGGCGCTGTGCGGCGTGTCCGACTCGATGACCCAGCTGATCGCCTTCCGCGCCCTCCAGGGCCTCGGCGCCGGCGGTCTGATGGTCGGCGTGATGTCGATCATGGGTGCGCTGGTCCCGCCGCGTGACCGCGGCAAGTACCAGGGCATGTTCGCCGCCGTCATGGCCCTCGCCACCGTCGGCGGCCCGCTGATCGGCGGGTTCCTCACCGACCACCTGAGCTGGCGCTGGACGTTCTACGTCAACCTGCCGCTCGGCGCGGTGGCGCTGGCCTTCATCGTGCTCACCCTGCACCTGCCGAAGATGCGCTCCAAGGCGAAGATCGACTACCTGGGTGCGCTGCTGCTCACCGCGGGCATCACCTCGATGGTCCTGATCACCACCTGGGGCGGCCAGCAGTACGACTGGGGCTCGAAGCAGATCCTGGGCCTCGCCGCGCTCGGCGCCGCCTCGCTGATCGGCTTCTGCTACGTCGAGCAGCGCGCCGAGGAGCCGGTGATCCCGCTCGCCCTGTTCAAGATCCGCAACTTCACGATGGTCTCGATCATCGGCTTCATCGTCGGCTTCGCGATGTTCGGTGCGGTCGCCTACCTGCCGCTGTACCAGCAGATCGTGCAGGGCGCCTCGGCGACCAACTCCGGCCTGCTGCTGATGCCGATGATGTTCGGCATGCTCGCCGTCTCGCTGGTGGTCGGCCAGGCCGTCTCCAAGACCGGCAAGTACCGGATCTACCCGATCATCGGAACGGCCGTGATGGCGGGTGGCTCGCTGCTGCTCTCCACCCTCGGCACCGACACCGGCCGGTTCGCCTCCTCCTGCTACATGGTGGTGCTCGGCGCCGGCATGGGCTTCCTGATGCAGATCACCATGCTGGTCGCCCAGAACAGCGTGGAGCTCAAGGACATGGGCGTCGCGAGCTCCTCCGCGACCCTGTTCCGCACCATCGGCGGCTCCTTCGGCGTGGCCCTGTTCGGCGCCCTGTTCAACAACCGGGTCAAGGACACCCTGACCGAGGCGGCCGCCAAGTCCGGCCAGGCCGGCCAGGGCGCGGGTGGCGGCGCTGCCGCCGACAGCGGGCAGCAGGCGCTCGACCCGGCCACCCTGAAGTCGGCTCCGGCCGCCGTCCAGGACCTGGCGCACCACGCCGTCTCCAACGGCATGCACACCGTGTTCCTCTGGGGTGCCGTGGTCAGCCTGATCGCCGTCGCCGCGGCGATCTTCCTGCGGGAGATCCCGCTGCGCGGCGCCGGGCAGAAGCCCGAGGCGCAGCTCGAGGCGGTCTGACCACGCAGTCCGACCACTGCCGGCGGCGGTACCCGCGCACCGTCTCGCGCGGGTACCTGAGCACCGAGCCGGTCCCGTTCAACGCCCGAAGGGCCCGTCCGGATCTCCGGGCGGGCCCTTCGGGCGTCGGGCGGGACGTTCAGGCGTCGGGCGGAGTCGGGGTCCGCTCAGGGTCAGGGCCGGAGAGGCCGGAATCGGCTCGACCCGGATGCTGGTCGGCCCGGAGCCCGGCGGGGCCGGCGGGGCCGGGGTCGGACGGTGGTCAGACCGGCAGTCGGTAGATACCGGGGGCCACCGGCTCCACCAGCCCGTCCGCGACCAATCCGTCCAAGGCCCGGGCCCGCTGCACGGGTTCGGGCCACACCGCGTCCAGCCGCGCCTGCGGCACCTCGCCGTGCGCCTCGCGGAGCACGGCCAGCAGCTTGCCGCGCACCTGCCGGTCGGTGCCCTCGTACGTCTGCCCGCGCCGGGCCGGGCCCTCGTACGGCGGGCGGCCGGCCCGCTGCCATGCGCACTGCCTGAGCAACGGGCACTCGGTGCACTCCGGGCTTCTGGCGGTGCAGACCAGTGCGCCGAGTTCCATGACTGCGACGGCCCAGGTGGCGGCGGTCTCGGCGGTGTGCGGCAGCAGTTCGGTGGCGGTCCGGCGTTCGGCGGCCGTGGTCGCCTGCGCCGGGTACTCGACCCCGGTCACCGCGCGGGCGAACACCCGGCGCACGTTGGTGTCCAGCACCGCATGCCGCTGCCGGAAGGCGAAGGAGGCCACCGCAGCGGCCGTGTACTCGCCCACCCCGGGCAGGGCCAGCAGCGCGGAGTGGTCCTGCGGCACGCGGCCGCCGTGCTGTTCGGTGATCGCCACCGCGGCGGCGTGCAGCCGCAGCGCCCGGCGCGGGTAGCCGAGGCGCCCCCACATCCGGACGGCCTCGCCGGGTGCGTCCGCGGCCAGGTCGGCAGGGGTGGGCCAGCGTTCCAGCCAGGCCGCGTAGGCGGGGAGCACCCGCTTGACCGGAGTCTGCTGGAGCATGAACTCGCTGACCATGACGGCCCACGGTGAGGCGTCCGGGGTCCGCCAGGGCAGGTCGCGGGCGTTGGCCTCGTACCAGTCGATGACGGTGGTGTGGAGCAGCGGGGCCGGGATGACGGCGGTGATGGCAACCATGGCCCTTCGATCCTCCCACGGCCGGGCGGGGCGCCGAACCGGACGGTGCTCGCTCGGGCGCCGGGGTCGCCGGGGGCGCCGGGGCGCTCGGCCCCTCGGGCGCTGGGGTCGCTCGGGTGCCCGGCTACGGGGGCGCTCGGCCACCGGGGCGCGAGCGCGTCCGGGGGGCAAGCGCGTCCGGGGTCAGAGGCCGAGGTCGTCCAGTTCCTTGAGCAGGGCGGCGCGGGGGCTGGGGGCAGCCTGGGCCGGTGCACCGGCGCCGGTCCCGGGCGTCGTCGTACCGGGAGCGGTGACGGTGGCTGCGGCCGTGGCCGTCGGGTCCGCCGGTGACACCGTGGCCGCGCGGCGGGCGCGGTCACGGACAAGGACACGGTCGCGGAAGATCCACGCGCCGGCCAACCCGCCGAGCAGGCCGCCGAGATGGCCCAGCCAGCTGACCCCGGGGGTACAGGGTACCGCGTTGAGGAGGAGGTACGCGAAGGAGGCGCCCATCACGAGGCCGATCAGGCTGTCGATCAGGTTGCGGTCGAACACCCCGCGCAGCACGACGTACCCGAAGTAGCCGTACACCAGCCCGCTGGCGCCGACGGTGTAGACGTGATCACGCTCGAAGAACCAGATCATCGCGCCGCCGGTCAGCACGATCAGCACGGTCAGTCCGAGGAACTTCTTCACTCCCCGGTACGCGGCGAGGAAGCCGAAGACGAAGAGCGGGCCGGAGTTGGCCTCGATGTGCTGCCAGTTGAGGTGGAGGAACTGCGCGGTGAAGATGTCGGGCAGCCGGTCGGTCTCGCGCGGGACGATCGCGTAGTCGCGTGCGAGCTGGTTGTCGTCGGCCCAGTTGGCCAGTTGTAGCAGCCAGATGACAGCCAGGAAGGCGAACATCACGAAGAACGCCCGGCGCGCTTCGGCGATCATGCGGGCCGGATCGAGTGCGGGGCGTGGGTCCGTGGCCATGGGGCCGACTATAGGACCAGCACCCGGGCGCCGTCCGCCCCCTTTCGGCGGCGGCTTCCGGCCCCTCGCGGGCCGCCCCGCCGAACCAACTCGGCCCTCCTCGGCCCTCCTCGGCCGTCCGCGACTCTCCTTGAGTCCCTTCTGCCCTCCTCGGCCCGCCCGGGCGTACCCGGCGTTGCCGTACGGATCCGTTCCCCCGACCGGAGCAAATGGCGGATCATGTGAAGGAAGTGACCCCGGTGCAGTGTTGATGCGTCAACGGGTGCACACAGTCTCGTAGAGTTTGCCCGTGCCCTCTCTGCGTCAACCCGTGGGACCGCTGCCGGCGTCGATCTACTGGCGGCGGCGACTTGTCGTCTTCGCCGCGCTGATCGGTGTCCTCGCACTGATCTTCTGGCTGACCTCCGGCTCGGACGGCGGCAAGCAGCCCGCCCACAACGCACACCCGGCGCCCGCTCAGTCGATCACGCCCGGCGCCTCACCGACGGGTTCCGCCAACACCGGCCGCCCGGGCGGCAGCGGCGGTTCCGGTACCGGCGGCGCCGGTGGCACCGGCTCCGGCAGCGTCTCCGGCGGCAGCGGCGGCGACGTGAGCCTGACCGGCGGCGGCACCGGCAGCGGGGACACCACCGGTACGGGCGGCGCGGGCACCACGGGCGCGGGCGCGGGTGCCGGTTCGGGCGGCAGCGCAGGCGGTACGGGCGGCACGGGTACCGGCAGCGGCGGTTCCGGTACGGGCGGCGCCGGTGGCGCTGGTGGCACCGGCGGACCGCAGGTAAACACCGCCGAGGTGCTCGCCCTGCCGGTCTGCACCGCCTCGCAGATCACCCTGGAACTGGCCAGCGCGCAGCCCTCGTACCAGCCGAAGGACAAGCCGCGGGTCACCCTGACCGTCCGCAACACCTCCGGTCCGAACTGCCGCGTCGACCTCGGCCGGGCCGCCTCGACCATCACCGTGACGGCCAGCAGTGGCGAGCGGTTCTGGTCGTCCGGCGACTGCCCGACAGACCGTCAGAGCACCTGGGTGCAGGTGTCCTCGGGCAGCGGCCTGACCGAGACCTTCAGCTGGGACCGCAGCCGCAGCAAGCCGCAGTGCGCCTCCACCGACGGCGGGGCGGCCACCCCGGACACCTACCGGGTCCAGGCCGACCTGACCGGTCCGGCCGGCGGCCCCTTGGTGGCCCGTACCTCGATCCGCCTGGACGCCTCCTGACGGTCGGCCCCGTGCCCGTCCCCGGGTGCAGGGCGCGAACCGGGCTACCGGGTCGCTGTCGCTGACAGCCGCCGGCCGCCCGGAGCCCCCGCCGTTCAGATGGTGAGGACGAGCTTGCCGCGGACCCGGCCGCCCGCGCTGATCCGGTGCGCGTCGGCCGCCCGGTCGAGCGACAGCACCTGCTGGACCTCCACCCGGACCGCCCCGGCCGCGATCAGCTCGCCGATGCGGGACAGCGCCGCGCCGTCCGGGGACACCACCACCCGGCGCGCGTCGATGCCGGGCCGACGGTGGGTCTCGTCGAGCGGTTCGGGCAGCGTGATCAGCGTCCCGCCGGCCCGCAACAGCCCCCAGGAGTCCCGCTGGACCCGCCCGCCCACGGCGTCGATCACCACGTCGACCGGGTCGATCGCGGCGAGGTCACCTCCGGTGTGGTCGATCGCCTCGTCCACGCCCAGATCGCGCAGGAATTCGAGGTTGCGGCCGGAGGCCGTGGCCAGCACCCGGGCCCCGCGCGCCTTGGCCAGCTGAACGGCGAAGTGGCCGACCCCGCCGGCACCACCCTGGACCAGGACCCGCTCGCCGCCCTTCACCCCCGCCGCGTCCAGCGCCTGCCAGGCGGTCAGCGCCGCCAGCGGCACGGCCGCCGCCTGCTCGAAGGTCAGCCCCGCGGGCTTCGGCGCCAGCGCGGCCGCCGGAACGGTGGTGAACTCCTGGTAGGCCGAGCCGTACGGGAGCGGCAGCATGCCGTACACCTCGTCCCCGACCGCCGGGCCCTCCGGCGCAGCGGAGTCGACGACCACGCCCGCCACGTCCCAGCCGAGGCCCAGCGGGAACGGCCGTCCGGTGCCCACCCAGCCCTCACGGGCCTTCCAGTCCACCGGGTTGACCCCGGCGGCACGGACCTGCACCAGCACCTCACCCTGCGCCGGACGAGGCACCGGCAACTCGGCCGACTCCAACACGCTCTCATCACCGAACCGCGAGAACACCACTGCACGCATCGCCAACACTCCTGAACCTCAACGCACTTCGAACCCCGCCCGGCCAGGGGCAGCCGGACGCACGGACGGACAGACGGCGGTGCAGGCCGCCGGACTGCCGAGCCGCGCTCGGACGACGCCGGCGGTCCACACCGGGCCTTGCACCCGGCCCTGCACCGGGAACCACCTTCGTCCTCCGCCCGGCGGCCGGCCATTCCCCTGCCAGTACCACCCGGGGCCGGGTGGGTGGTACTGACAGGGACAGTCGGAGGCCCTGCCATCCGGGGCCCGGCCTGCTCATACTTGACCGACATGGACAGCACCCACGAGCTCGGCTCGTTCCTGCGCTCCCGGCGGGCCCGGCTGACACCGGAGGACGTCGGCCTGCCCGAGTACGGCCCGCGCCGCGTACCGGGGTTGCGCCGGGAAGAGGTGGCCGCCCTCGCCGGGGTCAGCGCCGTCTACTACATGCGTCTGGAGCAGGGCCGGGCGGCCAACCCGTCCGAGGCCGTACTCGACGCCCTGGCCCGGGTCCTGCGGCTGGACCGTACCGAGCGCACCCACCTCTACGACCTCGCCCGGCCCCCGGCCCGCCCGGCCGGCCAACCCCGTTCGGGCACCGGGCCGTACGGCGTCGCACCGCGGGTGCGGCCCGGCCTGCTCAGGCTGCTCGACGCGGTGGGGGCGGTACCGGCGTACGTGATGAGCCCGGACATGGAGGTCCTGGCCGCCAACCACCTCGCCGTCGCGATCATCATGAACGCGGCCGAGTCGCCCGACCAGAACGACCCGACCGACCCGGCTGGCCCGGCTGGCCCGGCTGGCCGGACCACCCCGTCACCTCCGGCCTCCGGCCTGCCCGGTGGGCGGCTCAACCTGGCCCGGCACATCCTGCTCGATCCGGTGGCACGCGAGCTGTACCCGGAGTGGGAACAGGTCGCCCGGCAGACCGTCGGCTACCTGCGGTTCACGGCCGGCCGGTTCGGTGACCTCCCGCGCTTCGCCGCCCTGATCGCCGAACTCGAAGCCGGTTGCGACGAGTTCCCCGCACTCTGGGCCGAACGCCAGGTCCGGGACAAGACGTACGGCACCAAGCGCTTCAGGCACCGCCTGGTCGGCGAGTTCGAACTGCACTACGAGACCGTGGCCCTACCCGGCGACGAGGGCCAGGCCTTGGTCGTCCTCGCCGCCGACGCCGGCACCCCGGACGACACCGCCCTCCGGCTCCTGGGCAGTTGGACCGCAGCCACCCCGACCACCCCGCCCCGGGGCGCGGACTCCGGCGCCGGTACGGCCTGACGGGCCTTCGAGCACGTGGACCTTCCGGTGCCGCACCGGACGGCACTCACCCCTGCAGTCGGTGGGCCCTTCGGGCGGTGAGAGGATCGCCGGTGATCGGGAGGGCCGAGGCGGTGCGCTTCCGGCAGTGGCCAAGCCGACGGGGGGTCGATGCTGATGTCCGATGGGCCTTGGACGGGTGACGACGGACGCCACAACGCCGCGTGCCATACGCGCTGGAGAGCGTCGTTCAACCGGTCGACCGGCGACGCGGACTACCGGGACGAGTGGTACGACACCCAGTGCGGGGGATGCCGGTTCTGGGTCGCGCTCACCGGCGAGTTCGGACGCGACTACGGAGCCTGCACCAACCCGAGGTCACCGCTCGACGGACGGGTGCGCTTCGAGTACGACGGCTGCGAATGCTTCACCGCCCGCGAGGACGGCTCGTTCGGATAACTGATGGCCGGGCGGCGCCGGCTCGGGGTCCTGGTACCCGATCCCCGGGTCGGGCAGCCCGGTGCCCCGATCCCCGGGTCGGGGCAGCTCGGTGCCCCGTCAGGCGGGCCACTGCGCCGCGCGCAGGGCGCGGCTGCAGGTGGGCGCCACCAGCGCGACGGCCAGCAGAGCGGCGAACAGGTACAGCGTGGCGCCGGGCGCGAGGTGGTCGAGCAGCACACCGGACCCGAAGGTCCCGGCCGGGATGCCGAGCATGAAGACCGTCATGGTGGCCGCGATCACCCGGCCGCGCAGCTCCTCGGGAACCTGCTGGAAGATCAGCACGTCGACCATCACCCGTAGCGACGGCACCCCGAGCATGATCGCGGCGAGCGTCCCGAACACCGCCACCGGCCCGCCCAGCACGGCGGGGACGATGAAGAGCGGCACGGACACCCAGGCAACCGAGAGCAGCAACCGCCCCGGCCCCATCAGCCCGTGCAGCCGCCGCACCAGCAGCGCGCCGAGCAGCCCGCCCACCGCCTCACCGGCGATCGCGAACCCGATCCCGCCGCTCGACGTCCCCCCGTCGCGCAGCAGCACCATGACCGGCAGCACCATCGCGGACCCCGCCAGGTTGAGCAGGAACGGCACCAGCAGGGTCATCCGCAACTGCTGGTCGGCGAGCAGGTGGCGCAGACCGTCCAGCGCCCCACCGGAACGGCCGGTCCCGGCGGCATCCGGCTTCGGGCGGCTGTCGAAGCGGACGCTCCACGCCGCGGTCAGCGCGAGCAGCGAGGCCACCACGGTGCCGAGGAACGGGACCGACCGGCCGAGTCCGAGCAGGAAGCCGGCCAGCGGCGGCCCGATCAGGCTCGCCCCACCGACCCGCAACTCGTCCTGCGCGAGCGCCTGCCGCAACTGCTCCGGCGGCACCACCGCCCTGAGCACCAGCATCCGGACCGGGCCGGAGTACGCCATGGTGGCCCCCAGCACCGCACCGACCAGCAGGGTGTGCACCACCGTCAGGCGATGCAGGTGGAGCGCGACCGGGATGCTCAGCGCCGCGAGCAACCGCGCCGAGTCGGCCACCAGCAGGATCCGGCGGCGGTCGTAGCGGTCGGCAACCGCGCCGCCGTGGATGCCGAGCAACAGCGAGGCGGTGAACTGGACCGCCCCGAAGGCCCCCGCCGTCGAAGCCGACCCGGTCATCGCCAGCAGGAGAAGCGGGTACGCGGTGTCCGCGATGCAGGTACCGAGCATCGCGGAGGCCGCACCGCCCCAGAGCACCTGGAAGCGCCAGTTACGGCGCAGCGGTACGGGCGCGGCGGGCGCTGACCCGGGCGCTGACCCGGATCCGGACCCGGAGGCGGCCTTCGACCCGGGCTCGGGGTTGGGCCCGGACTCGGCGTTGGGCGCCGGCGGTGTCGACGACGGCTCTGCGGCGGCGGACACCGTACGGGCGGACGCCGTGAGTGCGGACACCGCGGGGGCGGATGGTTGGTCGGCGGGGGCGTGCGTCGGGTCGGCGAGCGCTTCCCAGCGGTCTGCGGCTGCGGCTGCGGCTGCGGGGTGGGAGTCGGCCGGTGGGGACTGTTGCGGTCCCTCCCTCCGCTCAATCGGCCGTACCGGAGGAGCGGCGTGCGGGCCGCCCGCACCCCTCGGCCCGGTCGGCGTCGTCCCGTGTGCCTGGTCCGTCTTCATGGCCCCCGCCTTTCACCCGAACGTAGATGCTCACGCGATCGTGGATGCTCACGCATCTGCAACCATTCACGCTTGCGTGAATGGTTGCAGATGCGAGAATAATTGCGCAAGCGTTGACGTTCTGAGAAGGTGACAACGTGTCTGATCAGGTGAAAGAGCGCGAGGTCAAGGACGTCCAGACCCTGAAGGCCCTGGCGGACCCGGTCCGGTTGGCCATCCTGAACGCCCTCTACAAGCGCGACCCCGGGGCGCTCTCCGTCAAGGAGATCGCCACGGAGCTCGGCGACACCCCGACCAAGCTGTACCGGCACATCAAGCAGCTGGAGCAGGCCGGCCTGATCATGGTCGCCGAGACCCGGCTCGTCTCCGGCATCGTCGAGAGCCGGTACCGGACCGCCCAGCGCTGGCTCCGGCTGTCACCCGAGGTCTTCGCCTCCGGCAGCTCGGAACGTCCGGAGGCACTCGCCGCACTCCTCGCCGCGATGGACATGGTCCGGTCCGACTTCCAGAGCAAGTACCTCAGCCAGGAGCTGGAGCCGATCTTCGCCCCGGACGGGACGCCCCGGTACTCGAAGTTCAGCCACTTCGGCATGCGGATCCGCCCCGAGCGGCTGGTCCGGCTGCGGAACCAGCTCGGCGGGATCCTGGACGAACTGGCGGAGGAGGGTGACTGCACGGACGAGGACGCCGTCGACATCACCCTGTTCACCCTGCTCTACGCCGCCCGTCCGGCCGGGGACAGCACCCCCACCCGCCGGACCACCTGAGCGGCCCACACGACCCGGGCGCCCCCACTCACACCCACCGGCCGTCCGGCCCGCAGCCCCACCGGTCCGCGCAACCCACCGGGCCCGCAGCCCCGCCCGGCCATCCAGTCGTCGAGCCCGCGCCCCATCAGCCCTCCGGCCACCCACCCGGCCCGCCGGCTACCCGGCCCGCCGACCGTCGAGCCGTCCGGCCCGCCGGATCAGACGTAGCGCTCGAGGATGGACGATTCTGCGAGCCGGGACAGCCCCTCGCGTACGGAGCGCGCCCGGGTCTCGCCGACGCCCTCCACCGTCTGCAGGTCGTCGATGCTGGCCGCGAGCAGCTTCTGCAGGCCGCCGAAGTGCTCGACCAGCCGCTCGATGACGGTGTTGGGCAGCCGGGGAACCTTGGCCAGCAGGCGGTACCCGCGCGGCGAGACGGCCGAGTCCAGCGACTCCGGCGTGCCGGTGTACCCGAGCGCCTTGGCCACGGTCTGCAGGTCGAGCAGCTCGGCGTGGGTGAGCGCCTCCAGGTCGGCCAGCACCTCGGTGACGGTGCGGCCCTTCTTGGCGGCGCGCTCGGGGAAGTAGTCCCGGGCGACCAGTTCGCGCTCCGGCTCGACACCCGCAATCAGCTCGTCCAGCTGGAGCGAGAGCAGGCGGCCGTCGGTACCGAGCTCGAGCACGTAGCCGGCGATCTCGGCCGCGATCAGGCGGACCATCTCCAGCCGCTGGACCACCGCGGAGACGTCCCGCACGGTCACCAGGTCCTCGATCTCCAGCGCGGAGAGCGTGCCGGCCACCTCGTCGAGGCGCAGCTTGTAGCGCTCCAGCGTGGCCAGCGCCTGGTTGGCGCGGGACAGCACGGTGGTGGAGTCCTCCAGCACGCGGCGGCTGCCGTTGACGTACATCGCGATCAGCCGCATCGAGTGCGAGACGGCGACCACCGGGTAGCCGGTCTGGCGGTTGACGCGCTCCGCGGTGCGGTGGCGGGTGCCGGTCTCGTCGGTGGGGATGTTGGCGTCCGGCATCAGGTGGACGCCGGCCCGGACGATCTTGGTGCTGTCCTTGTCGAGGATCACCGCGCCGTCGAGCTTGCACAGCTCGCGCAGGCGGGTGGCGGTGAACTCGACGTCGAGCACGAACCCGCCCGTGCTCAGGGCTTCGACGCTCTTGTCGAAGCCGAGTACCACCAGTCCGCCGGTGTTGGCGCGCAGGACCCGCTCCAGGCCGTCCCGCAGCGCCGTGCCCGGCGCGATCGCGCTGAGGGAGGCCCGCAGCAGGGTCTCCTCGCGGGAGGACTTGTCCGCCCGGTCGCTGCCTGCCACGTGACTCCTCCGGCCGCCCCGGACCGTGTGGCACGGCGCCCGACGGTCTGTCGCTTGGTCTTCGCTCGGTCTTCGCTGGTCTGTCTGCACGGCTCGCCGTACCGCGCGCCCTCGGGCCCGCCGTACCGCTCGTCACCGCTCGTCGATTCCGGAAATAGGCGCAGTACTGCACTTATTGCCAATTAGACAGGGCAAAGTCTAACTGCGTGCGGCATTAACGGGGCATGAGTCAGCGCAGTTCGTCGGAGTCGACCGGCTCCCAGCCCTCCATCAGCTCCTCCGGATAGGCCGGAACGACCGCCGGCACCCCGGCCGGGGACCCCGCCGAGCGGCCCGTCCGGGACACCCCGGCGGCCGTGCGGGAGCCTGCGGCGGCGGTCCGCGCGGCCCCGGTGGCGGTCGCGCCGGCGGGTGCCTTGGCGTCCTCGGTGCGCGGCTTGGCCGGTCCCCGGCGGCGGCCCGGGATGGCGCGCAGGGCCTCGCCGATGTCCGCGACCTCGACCACCGTCATCCCCGGCGGCACCTTGCCCGGGTCCGGCGGGACGAGCGCGTGGGTGAAGCCGAGCCGGTGAGCCTCCGCCAGCCGCCGCTGCACCCCGGTGACCCGGCGGACCTCGCCGGCCAGGCCGACCTCGCCGATCGCGACCAGGTTGCTCGGCAGCGGGGTGTCGGAGGAGGAGCTGGCAACCGCGAGCGCGATGGCCAGGTCGGCGGACGGCTCGCTGAGCTTCACGCCGCCGACCGTCGCCGTGTAGATGTCCTGCTTGCCGAGCTTGACGCCGCCGTGCCGCTCGACGACGGCGAGGATCATCGCGATCCGGGGCGACTCCAGCCCGGAGGTGGTCCGCCGGGGCGAGGGGATCTGCGAGTCCACCATCAGGGCCTGCACCTCGGCGACCAGCGGCCGCCGTCCCTCCAGGGTGACGGTCAGGCAGGTGCCGGGCACCGGCTTGTCACGCCTGGTCAGGAACAGGCCGGACGGGTCGGCCAGCCCCTCGATCCCCTCGTCGTGCAGCTCGAAGCAGCCGACCTCGTCGGTGGCGCCGTAGCGGTTCTTGACGCCGCGGATGATGCGCAGCCGGGCGTGCCGGTCGCCCTCGAAGCTGAGCACCACGTCGACCAGGTGCTCCAGCAGGCGGGGGCCGGCGATCTGGCCGTCCTTGGTGACGTGGCCGACCAGCAGCGTGGCCATGCCGCGCTCCTTGGACGCCCGGATCAGCGCCCCCGCCACCTCTCGGACCTGGGCCGGGCCGCCGGGGGCACCGTCGAGTTCGGCGGAGGCGATGGTCTGCACCGAGTCGAGGATCAGCAGTCCGGGGTTGACGGCCTCGATGTGCCCGAGCACCGCGCCGAGGTCGGACTCGGCGGCCAGGTAGAGGTGGTCGGAGAGCGCGTTGATCCGGTCGGCCCGGAGCCGGACCTGCCCGGCCGACTCCTCGCCGGTGACGTACAGGGTGCGGTGCCGGTCGCTGGCGGCCTTGGCGGCGACGTCCAGCAGGAGTGTCGACTTGCCGACACCGGGCTCGCCCGCGAGCAGCACCACCGCGCCGGGGACGATGCCGCCGCCGAGCACCCGGTCCAGCTCGGGCACCCCGGTGGTCCTGGCCGTGGCGACCTGGCCGTCGACCTGCCCGATCGGCTTGGCCGGGGAGCTGACCGGTCCGGCGGCGGTGGTCCGGATCGGGACGGCGCCGTACTCCTCGACGGTGCCCCAGGCGTTGCACTCGGGGCACCGGCCGACCCATTTCGGGAGCTGGTTGCCGCACTCGGTGCAGCGGTACGCCGGGCGGGGCTTGGCGGTGGTCTTGGTGCGGGCAGCCATGCGGCCAACCGTAGCGGGTGGGTACGACAACCCGGCCCGGTCCGGCCCGGCCCGCGGGCCCGTCCGCACCGCCCGTCCTCCTTCCCGCGCCGCCGGTCCTCCCGCACCGCCCGCGGGCCCGGCGGGTCCCGCTGCCGGGCGTCCCGCGGCCCCGGCGCCGGAGCGGGCCGGGCCCCGGACGCACGGTGCGGCGTGCGCACGACAGCCGTCGGGAGCGGACCGGCCGGTGTCCCGTACACGGCGATCCTGTTACCCGAAAGAAGTACAAGCGCCGGGATTCCGGGGGCCGGCCGGGCTGCTCTCTCTACCGTCGGAACGTGACCACCAGGTTTGCCTCCCCCACCTCCGCCGGTTCCCCGGCGGCCGGCAGCTCCCCCACCCTGCGGGCCTACGGGCGCTGTGTCGACGGGCTTTTCACCTACTGCCTGTCCGTCCTGTGCGACCACGACGCCGCGCTCGCCGCCGTCGCCGAGGTCCGGGACCTCGCGCTGCGGCACGACGGCCGCCTGGCCGACCCCGACCTCGGGCGGGCCTGGCTGTACGCGCTGGCCCGGCACTGCTGCCTGGAACAGCTGGAACGCGGATCCGGCTCGCCCGCCGAGCCGCCCGGCACCGAACTGGCCGAGCGGCGACGCCGGGAACTGGCCTCACTCGCCTGGCCCGAGGCGGCCGGTACCGAACCGGAGCAGCGCGAGGCGCTGGAACTGGCCGTCCGGCACAAGCTCTCCCCCGAGGAGGTGGCGGCGGTGCTCGGACGGTCCGGTGCCGCCGTGGCAGAACTGCTGGCCACGGCCGGTGCCGAGGTGGGCAGGACCAGGACGGCGCTGCTGGTGCTCGGCGTGGGCAGCTGTCCGGTGCTGGCGCGGCTCGGCGGGGTCGGCGCGGAGAGCTGGCGCGGCTGGGTGCTGGGCCCCGCGCTGCGCCGGGAGCTGGTGCAGCACGTGGTGGACTGCCCGACCTGCCGGGGTACCGCCGAACGGGTGGCCGGGGAGCTGGGTACCGGACTGGCCGGGCTGCCGGGCCTGCCCCTGCTGACCGCGCCGGTGCCGGTGCGGCTGGGCGGCACGGCGGCGCAGCTGCCGGACGGGGCGGCGGGGGCGGCGTTCCTCGCGGGCGCGGCGGCCGGGCGTCGGGCGACGGCGCCGTTCCGCGGCGGTGCCCGCCAAGGCGCGGGAGCGCGTACGGGCGGGCGCGGCGGGGGAAGCGGGCGCGGCGGGGGCGCGGACTGCGGCGACGCGGCGGATTATCTGGAGCCGCGCTTCGACCATCAGGGCTTCCCGCGCCACCGGGCGCCGGCCGCCGGCCGTTCGCTGGCGGTGCGTCAGCGGGTGGTGACCACAGGCGTGCTGGCGGCCGTACTGACTGCCCCGGTGGTGGCGCTCTGGGCCGCCCAGCGGGACGGCGGCGGCACGGACTCCGCAGCGGCGATCTCGTCGGTACGGGTCGGCTCCTCGCCCGTCGGGGGTGCGGCGCTGCCCGCGGTGCCGGTACCACCGGTGGTGGTGCCCGCCGTCCCGGGCTCGGTGGCCGCTGAGCTGCAGTTGGCCGGTGTGGTGACTGCAGAAACGTCCCTCCCCACGGTTCGGGGAGTCGCGGTGCCCGTACCGCCCAGGGTCCCCGCGACGGGTGCCTTGACGCCCTGGTCGGCCGTCACCGACGCCTCCGACGCCTCCGGCACCGCCGACCAGCAGCAGACCGGCCGGCTCACCGTGGACGCCCGGGAGTACGGCAGCCGGACCGTCCTCACCCTGACCAACTCGGGCAGCAGCACGATCACCTGGCACGCCGTGCTGGACGCGGACTGGCTGCGCCTCAGCCGCGACTCGGGCACGCTGGCGCCCGGCCAGCGGATCACGGTGACGGTCACGGTCGACGAGGCCCGGGTGCCGGCCGGGCCGTGGACGGCGCGGATCGCGCTGCCGCCCTCCGAGGCGGTGGTCACCCTGGAGGGCGGCCCGCGGAGCCCCGGCGGGGACGGGCAGGCCACTGATCCCGCTCCCACGGATCCGTCCCCGACCACCCCCACCGACGGCCCGTCGCCCGATCCTTCCTCCCCCGCGACCCCGGCCCCCACGTCGACGCCGAACCCGACGCCCACACCGACACCCACCCCGTCCGGTCCGTCCGGTCCCGCCACCACGCCGTCCTCGCCACCCCCGGCCACGTCGCCGCCACCCGGGCAGCACGCCCCGGGCCCGGCCGGGCCGTCCCAGGCGGGCGGCGGGACGCCCGGGCCCTGACGGCGGCCCGCTGCCTGGAATGCGGCTGCCCCAGCGAGGCCACCAGCACGGGCGACAAGGCCTGGCGGACGTCATCGGGGTGAAACGGTCGAGGGCCTGCATCCATCCGGTGGCACGGTGACGTCCCGGGGCGTGGCCGCGCATGCGACTGGCGGACACCGAACAGCCCGAACAGCACGCCGGCGGCCGGCCTGACCCACCTCGGCCGCAGTGCCTCGGGCCGACGGGCCGGACAGGTCAGCTGGGCCGGACAGGTCAGCTGGGCCCGGTGGGCCGATCCGGGTCGCTGTGGTTGGTGCGGCCCGCAGCGTCGGTGGGGTCCGTGGGGTCCGTGGGGTCTGCCGTTTCCGTCGGGTCCGTGGGGCGGATGGGTGGCAGTCGGTACGAGCCGTCGAGGACGGCCGGGCCCGGCTGGTACATCCGGAGCATCGGCCGGAACTCGCCCTCCGGGGTGGGCAGCCAGTTCGCGGCGTCGGCGGGGTCGGTCGGCCGTTCGTGCTGCAGCGTCAGGGTCAGCGAGCCGTCCGCGCCGTGGACCAGCCCGGGGGTGCGGTCCCCCACCGAGTACCGCCCGGCCGGGTTGCGGACCAGGTAGTAGTCCTGGGCGTCGTACATGGTGACCGACCAGAACGCGTCCACCGGCGGCGGCGCGTCGAACCTCAGGGTGTACGAGCGGGCGCCGGTCAGCAGCACGCCCTCGGCATCGTGGTGGACGGACGAGTACGCGGCCTCGTAGGCGTGGTTGCCCCAGAGCCCGATCCTGGCCGCCACGGCCCGGGTCAGGTAGGCGGCCCGGCGGTCGGGGATCCGCCACTGCGGGTCGTCGAGGGTGCCGGGGCCGAAGTGGTCCAGGTTGTAGTCGAAGAGGTGCAGGTTCCCGGTCCACTCACCGGTGTTGTGGCTCTCCGGCGGGCGGCTGGCCGCCTCCAGCCTGGCCCTGCCCGCCGCCAGCCCCTTGATCAGGGCCTGGGTCCATCCGGGGGCCGCGGCGAGGTACGGCGAGTGTCCTTCGTCCAGCAGCCCCAGCGCGGCGAACCGCTGCTGGTACTCGACGTCCGGTGCGGCCGGTGGGAAGGCCGCCATCCAGACCCGCAGCTGTTCGAGGAAGCGCAGCTCGTCCGGTACGCCGGGATCCGGGGCGGGGAGGCCTGCGTACACGCCGCCGGGCTCCAGGGGAGTGAGCGTCAGCTGCTGCTGGAGGGCGCGCACACGCGGCATGTCGTCCTCGCCGGCGCAGGCGTTGCGGCCGACGATGGTGGCGACCATGGTCGGGGAGACCACCGCGCGGACGCCCTCCGGCGGGGTCCCGTGCCAGCCGGGCGGGGTGATCAACCAGGTCCGGGCGGCGGTGCCGGTGGCCCGTCGTCCGAGGTAGGCGAAGTTGTTGGTCCATGCGTCGACGAACTGCAGCACGTAGTAGGCGCCGTCGGTGTCGGGCACCTGCAGCACCAGCGGACCACCGGAGAGGTCCAGCTGGGCGATCGAGTACACGGTGTCGTTGTTGACGGAGACGAACTCGGCATCGGGACCCGCCAGCACATCGGCGTGGCCGAACCGGTTGAACCCGGTGGCGGGCAGCGAGGCCATGCCGGCGGTCAGGAAGGCGTCGACCTTGGCGAGGGAGGCGACCAGCGGGTAGCCGTAGATGAAGGCATCGGCGGCCAGGGTCTCCGGGGCCGGCTGGGACATGGCGTTCCTCTCCTTCGGGGCGTCGGGTGGGACAGCGGGTCGGGGCGGCAGATCGCGGGTACTGGGGGGCGGCGGGCGGTCAGGGCCGGACGGTCAGCCGCGGGGGTCTCCAGCGGCCGGCCGGTACGGCGGGGTCCGGGCCGTACAGCCGGAGCACCGCCGCGAACGGCCCGTCCGGCACGGGCAGCCAGTTGGCGGCGGCCGCCGCGTCGGCCGGACGGTCCCGCCGGAGGTGCAGGGTCAGGCCGCCATCGGGGTCCCGGACCAGGCCGGGGGTTCGGTCGCCGATCGCGTACCGGTCGATCGGGTTGGCGACCGGCAGCCGGGTGGGCACCCCGTGGACGGCCACCGACCAGAAGTGCCGGACCGGCGGGAGCTCGCCCGGCGCGAAGCGGAGAGCGAAGTCACGTCCGCGCACGTCGGCCGTCCGCCCACTCCCACCGACCGTGCCGGGGTCCACGTCGAGGTCCACGCACCAGGCCTGGTCGGGCGGCAGCGCGTACGGGTCGCGGAGCACCGCGGCCGCCCAGGACGACGGGTCACCGCGGCCGGCGCGCGACGCGTCGCCGTCGGCGCGGGCTTGGGCGTTGGCGTGGGCGTCGGCGCGGACGTCACCGCGGGCGCCCAGTGGGCCGGTGGCCCTCGCCCCGGCCAGCTCCGCGCGGCCGTCCCCGATGCCCAGCGTCATCGCCTCGCGCAGCTGGACAGGGAGGGCGGCCGGTTCGAAGTCGCCTGCGCCGACGCCCAGTTCGGCCAGCCTGCCACGCAGCTCGGCCTCGGCCGGGCGCAGCGGCAGGAAACCGAGCAGGAAGTCGAGGTACGAGAAGAAGTCCAGGCCCTCGCGGGCCTCCTCGCGCCAGACCGGCCAGTGCGGCTCGGGCGGGCTGCTCGGCGGCTGTCCGCCGAGGTAGGCGCTGAGCGGCGTCAGCCGGTACCCGTTCTGGCTCTCCCGCAGCGCCGCCAGGTCCTGCGGTCCCGCCAGGTGCGTGCGGGCGACGACGGCGACCAGGTCGCTCCCCGCCCGCAGGATCCCGCCGAAGCCGGGCGGGACGGCGCCGGTGAACCCTGGGCCGCCCACCAGGCGACGGCCGGCGCTCTCGGTCGCGGATCCCGGGCCGTCGGTGGGGCCCGGCTCGGCGGAACCGATGCAGTCGATGCAGCCGATGCAGCGGGTGTCCAGATCGTGCAGCGAGACCACCCGGTAGCGGCGGTCAGGGCCGGTCGGCTCCGGCACCTCGACAACCCACGGTTCGGCCCTCAGGTCCAGCCAGGCCCGGGAACAGAGGATGTCGGGGTCGCCACCCGGGGTGACCTGGTCCGGGTCGGCCGGGGTGATCGGCCGCGCCCGGTGGCCGAAGACGCCGAACCCGCCGACGTACCGCGGGTCCGCGTCATCGACGGCCCGGGGGTACAGCGTCCGGTAGTTCTCGGTGAGCGGGAGGCCCCAGATCCAGGCATCGGCCGCGGTCCTGCGCACGGTGTCCGGGTCGACCAGCACCGGGTTGCCCATGCCGAGCACTCCTCTGGGTGGCGGGCCGAACCAACGAACTAGACATACCAGGACATACCAGACGTCGGTGGCCATCGGCCCGGACGGCGTGTCGACCCGCCCCGCCACGCCGCGGCTAACGGGGGCCACCCCACCCCACCCCGCAGCGGGGACGGCGAGGCTATGCGGTCGCGCAGTCCAGGACCCGGCCGCCCGCTATCCGCCTCTCACGCTCAGCCAGGAGTGAACGCAGGGGTAGCGCCGCCACTCCTCGGAGAGGCTCACCACATGAAGATCCTCATACTCGGCGGCTCGAAGTTCCTCGGTCGGGCCTACGTCCTGGAGGCGCTCGCCCGCGGCCACGAGGTCACCACCTTCAACCGCGGCGTCAGCCGGGCCGACCAGCCCGGTGTCGAGGCCGTGCACGGCGACCGCACCAGCCAGGCCGACCTCGAGAAGCTGGTCGCCGGACGCCGCTGGGACGCGGTGGTGGACACCTCCGGCCAGCAGCCGCACGACGTGGCCCGGGCCGCCGGGCTGCTGCGCGACCACGCCGACCACTACACGTTCGTCTCCTCGATCCATGCCTTCTCCGACTGGCCCGCCGCGCCGGTCGACGAATCCTCCCCGACCCACCCCTGCCCCGCGGACACCCCGCCCGACCAGCCGCCCGGCAACCCCCTCAAGGCCGGTTGCGAACGTGCCCTGCTCACCGAGTTCGGCGCCCGGACCCTGCTGCTCAACTGCGGTCTGCTGATCGGCCCGCACGAGCCCGTCGGCCGACTGCCCTGGTGGCTGGAACGGATCGCCGCCGGCGGCCGGGTGCTGGCCCCCGGCAACCCGGACCGCCCGATGCAGCTGATCGACGTCCGGGACTTCGCCGCCTTCGGCCTCGACCTGTTGGAACGCGGCGAGACCGGCCGCTACATCACCACCGGCCCGACAGGACGTGACACCTACGGCGACTTCCTCGGCCACTGCATCCGCGCCACCGGCTCCGACGCCGAACTGGTCTGGACGGACGACAACACCCTGCTCGCCTCCGACGTCGGCCCCTGGGTCGAGCTCCCGCTCTGGACACCCGACCTGCCCGACTGGCACGGCACCTGGCAGGCCGACAGCTCCCGCGCCCTCGCGGCGGGCCTGACCAGCCGCCCGCTCGCCGAGACCGTCCGCGACACCTGGGCCTGGCTCCAGGAGACCGGTCCCGACGAGGAGTCCTGGGCCCAGGGCGACCTCCCGCTCGGGATCGCCCCCGACAAGGAGCGGAAGATCCTCGACCAGGCCGGGTGACACCGGGATCCGGCCGCCGCGACCGACGGACCGCTCCGACAGGCCGCTCCGACCGGTTGGCGGACCGATGTCCGTCGGCCGGTCGGCCCGCTCTCGGCGGGCGCGCCCCGAGGCCCGCGCGCCCTGTGTCTCCCGCGGCCCGCGCACCGCGCGTACACCCCGCACCGCGCCGGGCAAGGTGGCTGTGCGCTGTACGCCGCCCGGAACCTAGTGCGACCGCCGGGTGACCAGTTCCGCCAGTGCCAGCAACTCGTCGGCCGCGGCCGGCGCCGACACCGCCGTCGCCAGGTGGCCGATCGCCGCGGCCATCCGCTCGCAGGACTCGCCCTGCGCCCAACTGCGGCCGCCTGCCCGCTCCACCGCCTGCGCCGCGCGTTCCAGCTCGGCCGGGGTCAGCGGGCGGTCGATGGCGTAGAGCGCGGCCAGTTCCTCCCCCGCTTCCGTGCCGGAGCCGAGCGCGAACACCACCGGAAGGGACTTCTTGCGGGCGACGAGGTCGGCGCCGACCGGCTTGCCGGTCACCGCCGGATCGCCCCAGATCCCGATCAGGTCGTCGATCAGCTGGAAGGCCAACCCGATCTCCCGGCCGAAGGCGTCCATCGCGTCGACGGCCGGCTGCCCGGCCCCCGCGTACAGCGCGCCGACCGCGCAGGCGCAGCCCAGCAGGGCACCCGTCTTGGCCTCGGCCATGGTCAGGCACTCGGCCAGCGAAACGTCACTGCGCTGCTCGAAGGCGCAGTCCGCCTGCTGGCCGGCGCACAGCTCGACCACGCAGTCGGCGAGCCGGCGCACGGCGCCCGGCGCGGCGGGGTGCACGTCCTCGGCGAGGATCCGCAGGGCCAGTGAGTGCATGGCGTCGCCGGCGAGGATCGCCTCGGTCGTCCCGAAGACCCGCCAGGCCGTCGGCCGGTGACGCCTGGTCTGGTCGCGGTCGATCACGTCGTCGTGCAGCAGGGTGAAGTTGTGCACCAGCTCCACCGCGGCGGCGGGCCGGACCGCCGCCGCTGCCGGACCGCCGACGGCCTGGGTGGCGGCCAGCACCAGGGCGGGCCGGATGGCCTTGCCCGAGCCGGCGGCCAGCGCCGGTGCGCCGTCCGGTTCCCACCAGCCGAAGTGGTAGCCGGCGATCCTGCGCATCGACTCCGGCAGGGTGTCGACAGCCGCCCGCAGGGCCGGGTCCACCATGGCCTTGGTCCTCGACAGGACCTCGGCGGCCTCGTTGCCCTCCCTGTGATCACGCTCCAGCGCGAAGATACTCATCCTGGTCCCTCCCCCAACTCGGGCCGGCGGCACACCGGACCTCCGGCTGCACCGCCGGGAGCCCCACCGCACCGCCGTACGGCCGACCCGGGCCGGGTCGGCATGGCTCCGGACGGGACCACGCTCTCCCGCCGGCACATTCGCTCTGCCGTTCGCTCTGCTGCTCCTGCTGCCGTTCGTGCTGCCGCTCTGCCGCTCCTGCTGTCACGCCCGTGCTGCCGCGCCTGTGCTAATGCTCCTGCGCTACTGCTCCTGCCACTCGCCACCGGGCTGCCGCTCCGGCCGCAGGTCAGCCCCTTCCACCAGCCCCGGGGGCGGCCTGCTGCCCGCCGGCCGGGCTGCCTCCCCGCGCCGGAACGGCGATATCGTTCTCGGCCGACATCCGGGCCCGCCCCCTCCCCCTCAAACCCTTTTCGAAGCACGCACGCAATGCGGCATCCCGCCGCACCACTCATGCTGAGGCCATTAGAGGGAAGTCCGCAATCACTCATACGAGTGATCAATAGGTCTGGATAAATAGGACGACAAGCACATTCAGCCGATTACCATTCGATCATTCACTCGAATCCGGATCCGGCCACTTCCGCCATAGTCATGCCCACATCAGCTCGCCGCCCGCGGCACCCCGAACGGGCCTTCGCCACACCCCGCCACCGCTCGCCGCGGCACGAGCGACGGCGTGCGGGCCACGCCCCGCGCAGCCCCCGCACTCCGGCCGCCGGAAATTCACACCCCCGCAACCTTCGCCCCTGCCCGCCACGCGCTCGTAACACATCCAGAACTCAAGCTTCCCCCAGGCGAGTTGACACCCCATCCGAAGTGATCCAGGCGCTCCGGACGCCGCCCCGCCGACGCTCCGCCCCCGCCGTCCCGAACAGCCCCCGACCCCCCGTTCACCGGGGGCCGCGCGCCCGCTAAGGTGCCACCTCAAGGGCCCGGCAGAGGCGAACGGCCGGCCGGTGCCCTGCTGCCTCCCCTCCCCCCTGCTGTGCCCTTGTCCAGGGAGATCCCCGTGAGTGCCCCCGTACGCGTCTGGCTGAACCGCACCTACTCCGAGAACGTCTTCTTCATCGATCAGCTGCGCTCCGCGCCGCGCCCGATCGAGATCCATGCCACGCATACGGACCCGGACTCACCGGTACTGGCCGCCGCCGACTTCGGCTCTCTCGAACCGGACCGCCTCACCCCCGAGGCTTATGTGGAATTCGCGCTCGAATTCTGCGCCCGGCGCCGGATCGACGTCTTCGTCCCGCGCCTCGGCCAGCTCGCCGTGGCGGTCCGCCGACGCGACTTCGAGGCGGTCGGCACCGCCCTGGTCTGCCCCTCCGCCGCCGCCATCGCGGTCTTCGAGAGCAAGACCGACGGCTACGCCGCGATGGACACGCTGGGACTGCCCACCCCGATGTGGCGTCATGTCCGCACCGCCGAGGAGCTGCTGGCCGCGGTCGAGGAGATCGAGGCGGACGGCGGACGCGCCTGCCTCAAGCCCGCCACCGGCGCCGGCGGCGAAGGCTTCCGGATACTCACCCGCGAGCCGTTCGCCCTGCGCCGGCTGGCCGGGTTCCCGGACGGCACGATCCAGCTCGACCAGGTGCTGGCCGCGCTGGCCGCCGCCGCCGAACCGGCCGACCTGCTGGTGATGCCGTACCTGGAAGGCCCCGAGGTCTCGGTCGACTGCCTCGCCGCGCCGGACGGCCGGCTGCTGACCGCCGTCGGCCGGGCCAAGCAGGGCCGCCGCCGCTACTTCACCACCGACCCGGCCTACCTGGAGCCGACCCGCCGGCTGGTGGAGAACTTCGGCGTCTCGTACCTGTCCAACGTGCAGTTCCGCCACCACCGCGGCCGCCCGGTCGTGCTGGACGTCAACACCCGGCCGTCCGGCGGCCTGCACCAGCTCCGGCTGTGCGGGCTGAACCTGCCCTGGGCCGCCGTCCAGCTGGCCCTCGGCGAGGCCCCCTCGCACGCGGCCGAGCTCGAACTCCTCGGGGCGGACTACACCCTGGTGTCCGGCGTGCAGCCGGTCCTGCCGCGCCAGAGCCTGCTGCCCCGCCAGGCTGCGGCTCCCGTCCTGGAGCACACGCCGGCACCGGTCCTCGGCCTGGTCTGAGCCCCACGGCCCCGGCCACGCCGACGCCCGCCCCCCTGCCGAACCAGGCCACTCCGAGTCCGGCAGTCCGGAGACCGGCAGTCCGGAGCCCGGCAGCGGGCGGACCGGCGCGACGGATCGAGCCGGCCGAGGATCAGTCCCCGGTCGGCCCGTTCCAGTCGAGCGTCGGTGGCAGGACGCCCTCCAGCGTCAGCAGCCAGCGTTTGGTCTCCATCCCGGACGGTCCGCCGCCGAACCCGCCGAGCCCGTCCGCCGCCACCACCCGGTGGCACGGGACGAGCAGCGCCAGCGGGTTGGCGCCCATCATCTGGCCGACCGTCCGGGCGGCCAGCCCCGGTTCCGCCACGTCCTCGAACACGCCACTGCGGGAGGCGAGTTCGCCGTACGTGATGGTGCGCCCGTAGCCGACGTCCGACAGCAGCCGCTGCAGCACGGTCCGGTGCGGCCCGGAGGCGAACCGCCAGTCGATCGGCAGCCCGAACTCCCGGCACCGACCGGCGAAGTACTCCGCCAGCCGGCCCTGGACGGCCTCGACCTTGCGCGGGTCGGTGCAGCGCGGCACCCCGATCGGCAGCCCGGCGAACGACTCACCGGCGTACGAGGCCGCCGCCACCCCGAGCGGGGTCACCGCCAGCTGCATCGGTCCGGTCGGCAGCGGCGTCGCGACGGCCACCCAGGAGATCTCCATACCCGCAAACTACTCCCGGGGACCGACGGCCACGGCCGCAGCCGGAACACTCCGCGAACCGGACAGGCCGACGGCCGGGGCCGCAGACTCCGATCGGACCGCGGCCCCGGCCGAACCCGCCGCAGCGACCGGCACCGCCGGCCGCCTTCGCGCCGAAGGGGCGCGCGTGCAGCAGTGGGCGTTCAGCAGTGCGCGTTCAACAGTGGGCGTTCAGAGATGCGCGTTCAGGTACTGCGACAGGTTCCGGCACCACTCGGTGAGCTCGCCGCGGTTCTCCATCCGCCCCTCGCAGAGCTCCGTCACCTGCGCCTCGGTGAGCCGGTTGGGACCGGACGCCTCCAGCATCGACGACATCTGCCGCAGCATCGTGGTCAGCCGCTCCGCGTCCGGGTGGCTGAGCAGTACCAGTGCCTCGGCGTGGCCGATCGTGACAGATCCAGGCATAGCGACCTCCTCCTCAGGGGCCCCCGGTCCACCGTACGACCGCCCCCGGCGGCCCGCCCCTCCACACCCCGTGCCCCAGGCCGGCGCCCGCTACAGGCCGGGGACCAGCTGCCGGCGGCCGGCGATCTGCTCGAAGATCAGGTTGGTGCGGGTCTGCGCCACCGCGGGATGGGTGGTGAGGTGGTCCACCACGAAGTCGCGCAGCGCGTCGGGGTGGGCGAGCGCGACATGGAGCAGGTAGTCGTCGGACCCGGCCATGTGGAACACGGCGACGACGCCGGGCATGTCGGGGGCGGTGTCGCGGAAGCTCTCGTTCTGCTCCCGGGTGTGGGCCCGGAGCCGGACCGAGATCATCGCCTGCAGGGGCAGCCCGATCGCGGCGGGGGCGATCTCCGCGCGGAAGGCGCGGATGACCCCGCGCTCGCGCAGCGACCGCACCCGGGCCAGGCAGGTCGAAGGGGCGATGCCCACCGCGTCCGCCAGAGCGTTGTTCGGGGTGCGGGCGTTGTCGGCGAGGATCCGCAGGATCGCCCGGTCCACGTCGTCGATGGGCGCCTGGCGGGCGTGAGGATTATTCGGCACGCTCCCCAGCGTCCCGCTCCGAACCGATGATTCGCAAGGTTTTCGGAGGTGATTCCGAATCTTCTGCGGATTGCTTCCCCTCGGGGAGTCACAGGTTCCATTCTGGCTCCCGATCGGATCGGCCATCGCCAACCCCCGGACGCAGCCGGCGGGACCTCCGACCCCAGCGACCCGGGAGAGCCCTGCCATGCGCCGAACCGACACCCTGACCCTTGACCTGGGCCACGGCCACGGCGCCCCTGCCCGGTCGGACGCCCGGACGTCCCCCCTCGGCGTGCCCGCGCAGGCGTCCGCCTCCGTCGCCGCACCCGCCCTCGCGCCCGCCACCGGCGGCCCGCAGGCACCGGCCGAGGAGCCGGCCCTGTGCGACTTCCTGCTCCCGGCCGACGGCCTGGACGACGAGCAGCGCCTGCGCGCCCTGGACACGATGGACGCCTACCTGACGGGCAAGCGCCGCTACCTGCTCGGGTACCAGGCCACCCAGGAGATGGGCGGCAGCGCCTTCGACCTCGGCCGGTTCATGCACCACAACATCAACAACCTCGGCGACCCGTTCCAGAGCGGCGGCTACAAGCCCAACACCAAGGTCGTCGAGCGCGCGGTGCTCGACTACTACGCCGCGCTGTGGCACGCCGACGGTCCGTACGACGCGGCCGACCCGCAGTCGTACTGGGGCTACGTGCTGTCCATGGGCTCCACCGAGGGCAACATGTACGCGCTCTGGAACGCCCGGGACTACCTGAGCGGCAAGGCCCTGATCCAGCCGCCGACGGGTCCGTCCGGCGGCGCTCGGTACGTCAAGGCCCCGGCCGAACCGGGCAACCCCAACGCCTACCGCCCGGTGGCGTTCTACTCCGAGGACACCCACTACTCGTTCGCCAAGGCCGTCCACGTGCTGGGTGTCGAGACCTTCCACGCGGTGGGCACGGAGCAGTACCCGGACGAGTGCCCGCTGCCCGCCGCCGCGGGCGGTGCGGCGGCGGCAGCGGGGGCGGAGGCCGGGGCGACGGCGGGGCCGCGCGCATGGCCGGCCGAGGTGCCCTCCCGCAGCGGACCCTCGGGTCACTCCTGGGACGGCACCGGCGAGATAGACGTCGACGCCCTGGCGGTGCTGGTCGAGTTCTTCGCCGCCAAAGGGCACCCGATCTTCGTCAGCCTCAACCTCGGCAGCACCTTCAAGGGCGCGCACGACGACGTCCGCGGGGTGTGCGAGCGCCTGCTGCCGATCTTCGAGAAGTACGGGCTGATCCAGGGCGAGGTGGCGTACGGCAAGGACCCGCGGACCGGCGAGCCGCTGGTCGATCTGCGCCGGCGCTTCTGGATCCACGTGGACGGCGCCCTCGGCGCCGGGTACGCGCCCTTCCTGCGGATGGCCGCCGACGACCCGGCCGGGTTCGGCTGGGACCCCGACACCCGCCTCCCGGAGTTCGACTTCGGCATCACGCTGCCCACCCGGGAGTTCGGCGACCTCGACATGGTCTCCTCGATCGCGATGAGCGGGCACAAGTGGCCCGGCGCGCCGTGGCCGTGCGGGATCTACATGACGAAGGTCAAGTACCAGATCGCCCCGCCGTCCCAGCCGGACTACATCGGCGCCCCGGACACCACCTTCGCCGGCTCGCGCAACGGCTTCTCCCCGCTCATCCTCTGGGACCACCTCTCCCGGCACTCCTACCAGGACCAGGTCGACCGGATCCGCCGGGCCCAGGACCTGGCCGCCTACCTGGAGCAGCAACTGCGCCTGCTGGAGCTGGAGAAGGACGTCGACCTGTGGCCGGCCCGCACGCCGGGCGCCATCACGGTGCGGTTTCGCAAGCCCAGCCCCGAGCTGGTGGCGAAGTGGTCACTGTCCTCGCAGGACGTACTGATGGTCCCGGGCGACGAGTCCACCCGGCGCAGCTACGTGCACGTCTTCCTGATGTCCTCGGTCGACCGCGCCAAACTGGACGCCCTGCTCGCGGACCTCGGCGACGACCCCGTCATCCTCCGGCGTCCCTGACCGGCGACCACGAGGCGCCGCCAGCGGCCCGGCAGCAGGTGCGACCGCTGATCGCTGATCCGTTCCGCCAGGTCCGCGTCGGCACAGTGGATCAGAGGGTGGCAGCGCGCAGCACGATCAGGGCGACGGAGGCCAGTGTGAGGACCGCCGCCGGAGCGGCGCCCTTGCGGTCGCCGACGCGCAGGTGGAAGGCGACCGCCCCGGCGAAATAGAGCGTCAGGCCGATCGCGGCGGCGATTGCGACAGGCCCCCACCAGAGTCCGGCGATCGAACCCGCCGCGCCGGCGACCTGAGCGCCGATCAGGAACGCCATCATCCTCTGCGGCACTCCGAGGGTGGACATCTGCTCGGTGATGTGCCGCGTGCGCAGAGACTTGGCCCCGGCCGATATGAGAAGAAGAGCCGACATGACCACGGTGACGACGGCAAGGGAGACGAACACAGCTGAACCTCAATCATGCGAGTTGCGAGTAGAGGGGTGTGCGCACCTCGATGACGATAGGCGGCCGATAGGTACCTCCAGGTAACGTTCGGGCATGAGCCTGCGACCCGGGATTTCCTTCCTCGCCGACTGCCCTGCCCTGCTGGCCCTGGAGATCATCGCCAGCAAGTGGTCCATGGCCACGCTCTTCGCCCTGACCGACGGCCCTTTGCGCCACGGCGAGTTGGTCGAGCTCAGCGGTGGCATCTCACGCAAGGTACTGACGCAGACGTTGCGCCGGCTCCAAGCCAACGGGCTCGTCGAGCGGCACGCGTACGCCGAGGCGCCGCCGCGCGTGGAGTACTGCCTGACCGATCTCGGGCGCACCCTGGAGGAACCCATCAGGATGCTCACCGCATGGGCACGGGAGAACGGCGAGGCAGTCGTCACCTTCCGGGAAGCATCCGAGGCTGCCCTGGTCACCGAGCTGGACCGGGCGCCCTTGGTGAAGACCTCTCCTGCGGACGAGAGCCGAACCGCTTGATCGGTAGTGGTAGGCGTCGCGGTAGGCGACTGCCGCATCGTCGCCGGCCTCCGGGACGACGCGGACGAACCAGTGGCACGCCGACGACCACGGCGCGCCCACGCGCACCCTGGCCGGACCGCCCCGCTCGGGCGACGGCGAAGGGCCAGTCTCCGAGGATCTCCCTCGTGAGCTGGCCCTTCCGGTGTTCCTGGTGCTGAGCCCCCTGTCGGGTTCGAACCGACGACCCCCGCTTTACAAGCTAGCCTCATATGTCGCGCGAGCTGCTTGAGCCAGTGGGACCTCGCGGTCGGCAATCTCACAGCGCCCGAGGAGCTCCGGCACTGTTCGGCACTGTTGATGTCAGGGGCGGATGTCGGCGACGGTCACCACGCGAGTGGCTGCGAGCGCAGCTGGCGCTGGCGGGCCCCGACCTCACTCCCTGCTGCCACGACGGTTGATAGAACGCTCGTAGACGAGCAGGAAAGGCCCGATGTAACCGGAGGCCTCAGGAGGCGTGGCCTGGCCACTACAGATCAGGACAATCCCGGCCACAAGGGCCAGGCCGTACATGAGGCCACTCTGCCACGGAGGCGGGCCAGGAGTTGCGCCCTGAGGACTGCTGGGTACTGTCATGTTTGGCCTCTTCTGCATGTCGACGGAGATGGTCCGAGACGGCTCCCGCTGCAACGGGGGCCGTCTTCATTTGACGGCCACGTCTCGCCTGGGGACCAGCACAGTTGATCGCTTGTCAGCTCCCCAAGCCTGCCCACACCTGAGGCCGCCAGGGAACCCCTACGTGCGGGTAGGCGCGCGCTTTCGGGCGGCCACCAGAGCCGTGTCAGGCAGTGGAAATGGCGCCGTCTCGGACAGTTCACGCAGAGGGTTGGTACGTCGGCGGAGGGGAGCGCCGCAAGTGTGGATCCGGTCGGGACGGCTTCGGCTGTCAGCCTGGTGCCGTTGTCCGTCACCTCGGACGGCCCAGAACACTGCGCGAGCGACTCCACCGCCATGAGCGATCGGCACTCGACATCGCCTCTGCGACCCGTTCCCTGATGCAGCATCAGACCTAAGTAGAAAGTGGTTGCGCAGATCTTTCGATGTAGGTAGATTCTTCAGCGTGACTCCACCACGGATGACGGTGAACACTCAGTCAGTCCTGCGTGTCCTGCTTGGGCGCATGCCTGACGGAGCGAGGCGGACTGCCGCGCTGACGGAAGGTCTCTACGGCCTTGAGCTAGTCGATTTGACGGGCATGCCAACCGGTACGCTCTTCCCCCTGCTTGAACGCCTGGTGAAGGCGGACTGGGTCGAGCGGCACTGGGAGGAAGACGCACTAGCCGAGTCGGAAGGCCGACCGCGTAGGCGCTACTACAGGCTGACGCCGAGGGGCCGTGAACTTGCCCCACAAGCCCTAGCCGAGGCGTCTGGAAAGCGCCCGCTGTACGGCCGCGGGACGGTCGGGCAGCCCGGACTGGCGGGTGGCCAGTGATGGTGAAGCCAGGTATCAGGCGCCTTCTGTCGCAAGGCCGCACTGCGAGTAGGCACGCCATTTCCACACCCGCGACAACTGTCTCAGAAGTGCCGGCAGACATCACGCTGAGCGAGATCGAAATCAATGTTCAACCCCACACGCGCACTCGCCTTCCAGTGGACCAAATAACACAACGATTGGGGCGACTGAACCGATTTCGTTCATACGAGGAAGAGCCGACGCCAGCCCCGTTTGCCTCGCCCTTTATCCGCCTTTTCTCGCACGCACTTCCTTTGAGCGTGCGTGGAGAGTGGATGGAAGAGCACTTGGGTTACTTGCTGGACACTTGTGGCCGATGGAAGCGGATTCGACTGCTGGCGGGAACACTACGGGGGCTTCCATCCATGGCCTACCTGACCCGAGACGGCGAATGGCGGAAGAACGCATGACGGCCCCGCGACCAAAGCAGCAGGATCCCGACGTCACCATATCGGCCTTGTTGAAGAAATGGTTTGATCCAACAACCGCCCGAGGCGTAATTCTTGCGACCGTAGCCTCCGGCTCGCTTCTGTGGTTCATTACCAACGTTCTCGCCGTGCACCTCGTGATCGAATGGCGGTAGACCACATCGGGTAGATGCGACCGCTTCAAGTCCCCGGCCAAGCAAGGTGACCGCTACACTTCGCCCGAACTCTCAATGGCATCAATTATCTCGGCAATGCTCCAATGGCCAGCCGCCCCCGGGCGGCCGCTGAGATAAGCGGCGGCTTGCTTCACTGTCCATCCGTGTGCCTCGGCGAGGCCAGATGCAAAATTGCGGAGGTAGGCCGCGGCCGGCCGATTCAGCTCGGCTTCCGCCCGACGCCACGGAGCCGTAAAAGTCAATACGGGCAGATCATCAATGAAGCCTGGACAAACAAGCGTTTCGTATCGCCCTGGGCCAAGCTGATCCCGGCCAGACGAGAGGACCACCCCGAGGTCCACATCCGCTCCCGGCTCCTCATACATCTCCTGCGCAGCGATATCGGAAAACTGCTCTGCGGTCACCAGATAGGCGCGCGCGGGCATTTCGCCATGGTCGTCCGGGTCGTAGAAACCCATGCCTCCGGTCCAGGCCATCGACTCCAGTGCGAAGTAGAGCTGTCCCGGCAACATGACCGGGATCGTCTGGATAGGCAGCCGAGGATCACGGCAGCCAGGGTATGCGCGGGCTCCACCGGGCGGGCGCCCACCCTGGATGTAGTACGACAGGCGGTCACGATGCATGTTCGAGCCGTAAGCGGCGTACCAGACGCGGTCCGGCGGGTCGCAGTCGACAAGTAGGGGCTCCGGGCGGCGCGGGCGCGCTGCCATGCCCATCAGTCGGCCGCCACGTCGTAGTGGATGATGTGGCGGTCACCCGGAAGAGTAGTGATCATTACTCGAAGCGGCTTTCCGTCCTTGTCATAGCCGGTTCGCCGATGGATCGCGACTGGTGTGGCGGCAGGCAGCGCCAATCGCTCCATCTCGTCACGCGTGGGCATCCGGACAGTGATTTCGTCGCTGTAGCGCATCTGGACCAGCCCGGCACTGACGAGCACACCGCCGGGGGCGGACACGTCCTCCGGCAACATCAGCGGGGTGTTGCGCACCAGCTCTTCCGGGAAGTAGGAGTCGGCCAGCGCGTATGGCTCGTCGTCGACGTAGCGGATGCGCTCGCGAACAACGGTCAGCGCTGTAGCGAGGTCGAGACCCAGCTGTTCGGCTACCTCAGCCGGGGGGCGCCGGATCGATACCCGAACCTCCTGACGCGGGGTGTCGCCGCTGGACGCTATGACGGCGGCCCACTGGTCGCCGGCCGTGTGGTTGGCCTCATGCAGCGACCGTGACTCCAGCTCGGACCAGTTCCACACGGCCTGCTTGTACCGCTCTCGCACGAAGCTGCCCCGACCCTGCGCCGAGACGATGAGCCCTTCCTCCGTCAGCCGCCCGAGCGCCAAGCGCGCCGTGTTGCGGCTGACTTCGTAGTGGGTCGTCAGCTCCTCCTCCGTCGGGAGCTTCTGCCCGGGAGCCAGCTCTCCCCGCTCGATCTGAAGCCGCAGGTCATCGGCGATCGCGTGATAGCGCGGCGTCTGCCTGGCCATGTCTGCACTCCCTGACTTGGATGCCTTGTTCCAACAACATACGCCGAACTGCTTGACGGGGCCAGCTTCAAGGGCACATGCTCATCCCAGAAGTTGTTGGAACAAGGCATCCAATTGGTCCAACACCTCTTGCATGACTCGCAGGACCTTATTTGGGCTGCGCTGACCTGCGTAATCGCGCCCCGCCTTGCTCGTGATGCTCCACCTGTCGACTCAGGAGGCTTCGCCATGCCCGCTACCTCGTCCCCTAAGGCTGCTCCGGTTCTGACCGGCCGTGCGTACGCCCGTCGTGTGGCGTCGCTGACCGGCGGTGCCCGCCGTACGGCATCGGGGGTGTGGGTGGCGGAGGCGCGGGGTGTGGAGCGTCGGCGTCGGGCGGTGGTCTGCCGGCTCGGTCGGCTGACCGGGACCCGGGCGCCGCGGTGGGGTGCCGAGATCGGTGAGCGGGAGTGGCAGTCGGTCCTTGCGGCTGGCACGGACGCCCTGCTGGCGCTGGCGGACGCGGAGAAGCTCCCGGCCGGATCGGACCTGGTCGCCACGGCGCGGGAGTTCGCGCGGGAGGCGGCCGGGCCGGATGGCGACACGGTGGTGGACCGCACCCGCAGCAGCCGGGTCGAGGCGCTGGTGAACGACCTGCTCGCGGCCCGCTCCGAGGACGCATCGAGCGGCCAGTCCAGTCGGGCGGAGCGGGAGGCGGTGGAGCGGTGGAGCCCGTTCCGGTCGGGCCCGCGTTTCGTGTGCCGCTCCGGCCGTTACGGCGACGGCACCCCCGCCCCACAGCACTAACCCGAAACACCAACCACGACCGGCCCGACAACGCGAAGGACGGCTTCCCCTTTTCCTTGGCCGGAAGAGAAGCCGTCCCCACCCGGGCCCTCACAAAGGAGAAAGACCCGTGCGAGACATCATCGCAGGACAGCACGCCATGAACCCCGGCGAGTTCGCGGAGCTGGCGTTGGGTGTGGATGAGGAGTTGTTCGTCGGCGTGCCGGGAGAGTCGGCGGTCGAGCGGCAGGCCCGGTTGGACGCGGCGGGCGACATCCTTGCGGACCTGCGCCGGGAGGACCCGGAGCTGTTCGCCTACGCGGCGCGGCTGCTGAGCATGGCGCCGGTGCCGCTGCGGCGCCCGGCCGTCACCGCCCGCACGGCGGGCACGGGGCGGGTGGCCGCGTGACCGGGACCCGTGCGCTCACCGCGCTCACGGCCGCTCACCGCTCGCTCACGGCACGCCCCGTGCCCACCCGGTGGTGGTCGCGGTGAGGGTGGCGATGAGTCAGGAGCAGATCAGTTCGGCGGAGCGGGCGTTGGCGGTGGGGACGTGGACGATCACGCTGGGCGCGGTCCTCTACAGCGTGCTCACGGTGACGCCGCTGATGTCCGGGCACACCCCGCCGGGGTGGCGGTGGACGGCGCCGATCCTGCCGCTGGTGGTGGACGCGGCGGTGGTGATCGTGGTCCGGATGGACAGCACGCTCGCCCGCCTCGGGGGCGACGGTGGCCGGTGGCCGACGGTGCTGCGCTGGATGACCGGTGTGATGACGGTGCTGCTCAACGTGGGCCTGTCCGCGTTGGACCGGGACGCGGTGGGGGTGGCGGTGCATGCGGTGGCGCCGCTGCTGCTGATCGTCACGGCGGAGACCTCGCTGGCCTACCGGCGGGCGATCGCCGACGCGCTGGCCGCCCGGGAGGCCCGTGAGCGCGATGAGCGGGCCGAGCGGGAGCGGCTCGCCGAGCAGCGCCGCCGGCAGGCCCGCGAGGAGCGGTTGGCGGAGTACGACCGGGCGGAGCGGGCCGAGCGTGAGCGCCGTGAGCACGAGGAGCGCATCGCCCGCGAGCAGCGTGAGCACGCCGACCGTGTCGCCCGCGAGGAGCGGGACGAGCGGGCCCGCCGTGTGGCTGCCGAGCGCGACGAACAGCAGCACCGGGAAGCCGCGGCGCGGGCGGAGCGTGAGCGTCGTGAGCGGGAGGCGGCCGAGCGTGAGCGCCGTGAGCGTGAGCGTGAGCGGCAGGCGGAGCAGGCGGTGGAGCGGCTTCGGCAGGAACTGGCGACCGCCCCGGCGGTGGCCGAGCGGGTGCCGGAGGACCGGGCGCGGCTGACGGTCGAGAGCGCCGTGGCGCTCGGTCTGCCGCAGCGCCGGGCGGTGGAGCTGACCGGCTGGTCGGCCGGCTGGGTCGCCGCCCGCTACCAGGAACTGCGCGGCACCCGCCCGGAGCTGCCCGCCCTGCACGCCGTCCCCATCAGCGAGGAGAAGGCATCGTGAGCACCCGTACCGCGTCCGATCAGGTCACCGCCGTCGCCGCGATGCTGGCGCTGGTCACCACCTTCGGCCACCTGCCGGCCGCCCACTTCGCGCTTCGCGAGGCCGCGGGCGCCTGGGGTGTGGCGATCAGCGTGCACCGCGGCCTCGGCACGTTCGAGCAGTGGCGCGAGGCGCTCGGCTTCGCTCCGGCCGCCGTCGATCAGGACCAGGCCGACCGGCTCGGCTGGCTGACCGTCACGGGAACCTGGGGCCCCGGCCTGCTGGTCGAGCTGACCGGCTACTTCGAGATGCCCGACACCGGGAACGGCGAGTGAGCCGCCCCCGGTTCTGGGACCCGGACGGGACCCGATTCGGGATCCCGACGTTCCCGTGGCAGATGGCCCCGGACGGGTTCCTGACCCGCCGCCAGCTCCGCGCCCGGGGGCTGCGGCCGGCCGGGCAGCCGGTCGCAGCGCAGATCCTGTGGCGCTCCCGCCGGTCCAAGGACGTCCGGGCCGCCTACCTCTACCGCCCGGAGCTGGCCGCCCCGGTCCGGGAGATGACCCCCGGCCGTTGGGCGGCGCTGGCTGCCGCGAACCGCGCCCGACGGACCTGCCCGCTGTGCGGGCGGGACGCGGGTTACGTCCTTCCCGCCCACCTGGGCACCTGCCTTCCCTGCGCCGACCCCGTCGCCACGCTGGCGGCCTGACCTGCCCGGAGGTATCCCGGCCATGTCCCAGACCTTCGCCGAACAGCCGGTCACCGCACCGGACACCACCCACCCCGCCCCGTCCACAGCTGTGCCGTCGCCGGTCCCGCCGGCCGGGGGCAAGGGCGCTTCTCCGGCCTCACACCTGCGGGGCGGCCTGCCCGCGGTGCCGCTCGCGGTCACCGGCGTCAACACCGTGATCGGACTGGCGTCCGCCGGAGTGCTGGCCGCCGGGCCGATCGCGGCGCTGGCCGCGGCGGCCAGCACCGCCGCCACCACGGCGATCGCCACCCGCACCGCCCGCACCGCCGCCACCCGCCTCGCCCGGCGCGCCACCACCGGAGCCGCCGCCCGCCGCCCCGGACACCTGTCCCTGATCAAGCCCACCAACCCGAAGCCCACCCCGGGCAGCTCGGGCAGCGCGGGCCGGAGCGTCCCCCGCCAGAACCCCGGCCGCCCGACGGCTGCGGGCTCGGCACGGACGGCCGGGGCGGGCGCGGCCCGCACCACCGCGGTGGGCGCGGCTGGCACCGCCGGGCACCGATCCGGCACCCCGACCGTGCGGCCCGCCGCGGCACCCGGCTCGGCCGGTGCCGGTGCGGCCGGGCGGCTCGCCGGGAAGGTCGGCGCGGTCAAGCAGCTCCGCCAGGCCGAGAAGGCGGCCGCGCCGTCCCGTGCGGAGCGTCGCCGGCAGCAGAGCTCGGCCCGTCACCAGGTCGCCGACGCCCGCCGCGCCGTGAAGGCGGCCGAGCGGGACCGGAAGACCGCCGCCAGGACCCCGTTGGGTAGGGCCTTGGCCAGGCCCGGCCAGGGCCTGCGGCACACGGTCGACAAGGCCCGCGGCAAGGCTCGGGCGGGGGCGGAGAAGCGTCTTGAGGCCAAGGTGGCGGACGCGCGGCTGGAGGCGCGCAAGGCCCCGGCCCGGCGGGCGGCCCGCCGCGCGCTGGTGAAGTCCGCGGCCCGCCACCACGGCCGCCGGCTGTGGGCAGCCGCGCTGGCGCTTCCGCTCGGCGTGCTGGGGATGGTGTCCACGCCGCTCGGCCGCAAGCTCGGCCTGCGCTGGCTGATGTACCCGGGCCGCCGCCTGTTCCGGCACCTGACCGGGCGGGCCGATGAGGCCCGCGCCGACCGCGACCACCGGATCCGCACCGGCCTCGCGGACACCATCGAGGCCATCGACAACACCGCCACCGACGCGGACCGGCCCGCGCCCGCACCGGTGGGCGAGGTCGTGCCGCGGGCCCCGAAGAACCACACGAACACCGACCTGGACGCCCTGGGAGGCGACGTGACCAACCCGACCGATGCCGGCTTCAACTTCTCCGAGGTCGCCTCGGAGATGTACGGCGCCGCCATGAACTACGACCCCGACGGCATGATGCACGTCCTGACCGCGATCGAGTCCCTGCCCGAGGGCCTGGAGTCCATCGCCAACACCTTCCGCGTCCTCGCCGAACGCTCCGACGACGAGTTCCCCCTCGACAAGGCCGTCGGCGAGTCCCTGAACGAGGTCTACACCCTCCTCATGCAGGCCGTCTCCGCCGCGGAGGAGGTCGGCAAGGCCTTCCGCGGCGCCCACGAGAGCGACATCGCCCGCCACGACGACCCCCGCAACGGCGAGGAGAAGTGGGACATCGGCAGCAACCAGTAACCCGCCGCCCACCCACCCGCTCCGCCTGCTCCACACCGGGCCGCCCCGCACATCGCGGGGCGGCCCGCCCCATGCCCCGCTCGCCCGCACCACCCGACCGCCTGGAGTTGCCATGGCCGAGCCACAGCACACCCTCAACCTCACCAACACACCCAAGCCCGCCCCGCGCCGCACCAAGAACCCGAAGGCCACGTGGGTGCCGCCGCTGGACTGGGCCGCCGAACACGGCCCCATCTCCGGCGCGATCTCCGCCGCCACCGGCGCCGGAGCCCTCGCCCTGCTCGGCGCCGCCACCCACATGCCCCCCGGCATCCCACTGTACGTCGGGTTGGCGGGGGCGGTCGGCCACGGCATCGGCGCGAGCATCCGGCGGCGGTTGACCGGCCGCACCATGGCCACCCGGGCCGCGTCCTGGCTGCTCGCCGGAGGCTGGACCACCTGGGCCATCGCCACCGGCCCCTTGTCCTGGGCCGCGGCCGGAACGCTCGCCACGCTCGGGGTCGGGATCGGCGCCATGGCCGCCAACGCGGCGATCCGGGAGGAGGCCGTGGAGTTGGAGCGCATGAGCGACGATGCCCGGGAGGCCGCCCGGAAGATGAACGGCGAGCGGGAGGCCATCGCCCGCGAGTGGGCCGACCGCATCCGGCGGGTTACCGGCATCGACGTGGCGGTGTTCGCGGTGGAGTTCTGGAAGACCGGCGCCGGGTTCTCCCTCGCCGTCGAACTCCCCGGCGGCAGTGCCACCTGGGACCGCATCGCCACAGCGGCCCGCGCGCTGGCGACGGACGCACGGCTGCCGCTGGGCTGCACGGTCGGGGTGGAGGAGGGGGACCGGCAGGGCCGGGTCGTCCTCGACATCGCCACCACGAACGTGATGGCCGGCGCCTACCCCTACCCCGACGACTACTCCGCCCTGTCGGTCCTGACCGGGATCCCGTGGGGGATGCTGCCCAACTCCGAACCGGTGGAGGTCTTCCTGCGGGAGGCGTGCGCGCTGATCCTCGGCCCGCCCGGATCCGGCAAGTCCACCTTCCTGGACGCGGTCCTCGCCGGGTTCGCCCGCTGCACCGACGTGCTGACCTTCGTGGTGGACCTGAAGGCCGGCGCGGTCGGCATCCCCTGGGTCCGCCCCTGGCTGGAAGCTGAGGGGCTGAAGGCGCCGAAGCCCGGCACCGACCCGGCCCCGGCCGGCACCCGCCCCGGCGTCGACTGGCTCGCCTCGACCCCGGCGGAGGCGCTGCGGATGTTCCGCGCGGTCATCGCGATCAACAAGGCCCGCCAGCAGCAGTACCAGGACCTGCTGGACGCCAACGACACCACCCTGCTGCCGGTCTCCGCGGCCCTGCCGCAGATCATGGTCGTGATGGACGAGGGCGCCGAACTGCTCTCGGCCCGCTCATTCGGCGACCCGGTCATGAAGGAACTGCAGGAGCTGGTCGGCAAGACCATGCGCACCACCCGCGCCATGGGCATCCGCCTGGTGCTGACCGCGGTGGACGGGAACGTGTCCGCGCTCGGCGACACCAGCGTGCGCAAGTTCTCCCCGGTCGGAGCCGCCCTCACCTCCGGCGAATCCTCCGGCAACAACCTCGCCAAGCTGTTCCCGTCAGCCCGGGTCGACACGCGGCAGCTCACCGCGAAGGGCTGCGGCGTGATCGGCGCCGCCGGGGCCGACGGCTTCGCCCCCACCGGGTTCAAGGGCTGGAAGACCAGCCCGAGCATGGTCCGTGAGGCGGTCCTCGCCACCAACGCCCGGCGTCCGCACCTCGACCAGGTCTCCGCCCGGGCGGCGGGCGAGGACTACGCCCACCGCTGGGATGCGGACCGCGCCGGATGGCTCTGGGAAGGCACCACCAGCGCCGACACGGGCACCGCGGGCGGTGGGGCCGCGCGGGCGGCCGGCACCGGCGGCGGGCTCAACCTCGGTGCGCTCCGCACCGGCACACCCGCCACGGCGGAGGAGGCCGGGGGCGGCCTGGCGGAGGTGATCGCGTTCCCGAACGCCCGCCCGGCCGGGCTGAACCTGTCCAGCCTCCGCACCACCCCCACCCCGGGGGCGCCGCAGGCTCCGGCCCCGGCTCCGCAGGCACAGGTCGGGCCGGAGTGGCTGGCGGAGGCGATCGAAGCGATCGAGTCCGCCGGGCACATGGGCCTGAAGGTCTCCACCGTCGCCGAGATGGTCGGCCGCGACCGCAAGACCGTCCGCAACGCACTCCAGGCCGCCGCCGACCGCGGCGATCTGGTCTACCGCGAGAACGGCCCGCTCTCGGTGTTCGTCCACCCCGACCACGTCTGAGCATCCGTCACGCGTAGCTACCGGGGAGTGGGTAGTGGGGACCGCCCCACTACCCGGCGAACCCACCCCACAGACCCCCAGAGGGGTCCCGTACTGGCGATTCCCCAGTGCCCACTACCCGGTGGACACCCCAGTACGGCCACGCTTTGTAACCGGCGCCCCGCTGTGGCGGGCGGTCCTGCGACGCATCAAGGCCCGGCGGCCCCACACAGCGAACCCGGCCGTGGCCACGACGACGACCACCCACCCCGGCACATCGAGCCATTCCAGCAGCAGTCGAAACGTGACGCTGAACGCCCTTCACCAGCAGCAAGGCCGTTTTCATGCGCGCACCCTAGCCACCCGCCGCCCCACTCCCGGCCGCGGCCCCTGTGGAAGGACCACCCATGCCCGCTCCCGCTATCCGGCCGCTCGCCGCCACCCACCTGCGCGAGGCGATGACCGCCGCCGCCGACCACGACCCGGCCGCCGCGCTGGCGGCCCTCATGCACATCGACCCCGAGTCCTGGCGGGGCATCGAACACCGCCTCGCCGCTCTCGGCACCGACCTGATCGACGTCCTCGCCACCGCCGCGAACGGAGCCGCCGCATGAGCGCCACCGACCTGATCGCTGCCGCGATCCTCTTCACCCCCGCCACCCTCGCCGGTGCTGTCATCGGCGCCACCTGGCGCGGCAGCCGCGAGCACTCCCAGACCGTACGCGCCGTCCTCGCCGACTCCGCCGCCGAACGCGCCGCCCTCGCCCAACAGCAGGAGGAGGGCGGCACCCCGCCCCCGGCCCGCGAACCCGCACCCCGACCCGCCACCGCACCGACCCCACGGCTCGCAGCCGTGATCGAGTTCCCCACCCACCGCCGCGCCGCCTGAAAGAAAGGGGACGACCGTGCCCGACACCCCCGACACGTTCGACACCGTCGACCTGTTCGCCGGCCCCGGCGGCCTCGACCTGCCCGCCCGCGCACTCGGCCTGCGTGTGGTCGGGATCGAGAAGAACCCCGACGCCTGCGCCACCCGCCGCGCCGCCGGCCTCGCCACCATCGAGGCCGACGTGCGCAGGTACGGCCCGGAGCACTTCCCCGCCGCCCGCACCCTGCTCGGCGGGCCGCCCTGCCAGACGTTCTCCACGACCGGCACCGGCACCGGCCGCCGAGACCTCGACACCGTCCTGGCCCTGGTCGACCGGATCGCCCGACACCAGCCGATCGAACACCTGCTCGAACGGCTGCTGGACGAGCGGACCGGCTTGGTCCTCCAACCCCTGATCTGGGCCGTGCGGGCCCACGACTCGGGGCGCCCGTTCCGCACGATCCTCCTCGAACAGGTCCCCGCCGTCCTCCCGGTCTGGAAGGCGTACGCCGCCGTCCTGGAGACCCTCGGGTACCGCACCGCGGCCGGGATCGTGCGGGCCGAGCAGTACGGCGTGCCGCAGAGCCGCCGCCGCGGTGCCCTGCTCGCCTCCCTCGACGGCCCCCTCGACCTGCCCGCCCCCACGCACCACCCCTACCGGCCCGGCGTGCCGGCCGCGGCGGCCGGCCCGGGCCTGCTGCCCTGGGTGTCGATGCGGGACGTCCTTCCGGGTCGGGGTCGGTTCACCGTGGTGTCGAACTACGGCACCGGCGGCGACCCGAAGGCCAGGGGCCGCCGGACCTGTGACGAACCGTCCGCCACCGTCACCGGCAAGATCTCCCGCGTCCGCGTCATCGCCCCCGACGGGACGGAGTCCCGGTTCAGCTGGGCCGAGGCCGGAGCACTCCAGAGCTTCCCCGCGGACCACCCGTGGCGCGGGCGGGACATCGGCCAGCAGATCGGCAACGCCGTCCCACCCCTGCTCGGCCGGCACCTGCTCGCCGCAGCACTCGCCCCCGCCCGCCGGCCCCAGCCCGTCCCGGCCGCCGCCTAGGGCCCCGGTCGTGGCCGCCTCCCTGGACTGGCGCGACGCGGCCCACTTCGACCGCGCCCGCACCCTGCCCTGCCGCTGGTGCGGCAGACCCACCCCGCTGCGCGACGACCAGCGCAGGCCCGCCCACAAGGTCTGCGCCGAACAACACGCCCCGGGCGCGGCCCCCCACACCACCGGGGCCGGGCCGGGGCCGGCCGACACGACGGAGGTGCTCCCGGGACCATCGTAAACAGC
>NZ_JBXQQB010000028.1:0-66452 GCF_057220535.1 Kitasatospora sp. NEAU-CNBT7
AGGCCCTCGCCTCCCGCACCACCTCCACCAGCCGGCCGACGAGGCTCTGCCACGGAGTCTCGTCCTGGTGTTCCAGCGCCTCGTCCCCCTTTGAGTCGGTGAGGGCCGGCGGTGGGTCGGTGCGGGCGCCGGCCGCGTGCTGGTGGGCGCGCACGATGGTGGAGTCCACCGAGATGTCCCAGTCGATCTCGCCGGCCGCGTCGGCCGCGGCCTGGACCTGTTGCAGGAGCCGTTCCCAGGTGCCGTTGGCGGACCAGAGCCGATGGCGCTCGTAGACGGTCTTCCACGGCCCGAACCGCTCGGGCAGATCGCGCCAGTGCACCCCGGTCCGCACCCGGTGAAGGATCCCGTCGATCACCTGCCGGTGGTCCCGCCACCGGCCACAACGCCTGTTGCTGACAGGCAGGAACGGCCGCAGCCGTTCCCACTCGGCATCTGTCAGATCACCCCGCCCCATGCCCGAACCAACGACCAGGGCAAGCAAAAGTCACATGATCGGCCGGACAGCTCCTAGGTATCGCTGCAACTTCACTCTGGGAGACGGTAACTGATCGAAGTTCACTGGTCACATTGCTTCGCAGGGAACGAGCCCGAACCGGGCCCGGGGGCCATGCGAAGCAGCGCATTTGCCGCCCGGCGCGAGGAGACCCGATCCCCCTCGGCAACCGTGGAAGCGTGCCGGGCGGGCACCCTGACCCCGAGGAGGACGACGTGCAGCTCACTGCCAACGCCCGGCGCCGACGCCGACGCCGGCAGATCGTTCCGGTCACGGGCTGGCACTCCTGGGGTATCTGGGTATCGGACGCCAGCGGTAGCGATATCTACATCGAGAACAGGGACCGGGCCGCGCGCCGCCGCTCGGTGCTCTCCCAGATCGGCGAGGGACAGCGCCGCCGCGCACAGGGCCTGCGATGACCACAGTCCTCGTGCCCACCGCAGCCTCCACGGCCCGCTCGCCGGCTCCGGCGACAGCCCGACTGCCATACGCGCCGGAATCTGTGGGCGCTGCGCGGCGAATGGTCCGCGCGAAGCTGCTGGAGTGGGGCCTGGACGGCGTGGTGGACAACGCCGCGGTGGTCGTGTCCGAGCTGGCCACCAATGCGGTCACGAAGACGGGGTGCCACACCCACATGATCGTGGCTGTGCGACGGCCGACAGAGCAGTTCGTCCGGATCATCGTCGCGGATGGCTCGTGCACGCTGCCCGTCGTGATCCAAGCCAAGGACGACGACGAGTCCGGGCGCGGCCTCGCGATGGTCAACCGCCTCACCCGTGGACGCTGGGGCGTCACCCTCGGAGCACTCGGCAAGGCCGTCCACGCCGATCTTCCTGTCCCCGCCACCCCAGAAGCGCCGTCCGGCTCTCCAGGCACAGTCGGGCGGTAGAGCGGCTCCGGCCCGCCAGGCTCCCCCGAGCAGGTGGCCGGTGCCCACCAAGGTCTCTGCCGGGCCTGCCGACGACACCAGGCCCGGCAGGGCCATCACCACCTACACGCACCATCCGCAACCAACCGGAAGGCGCACGAGATGCATGATCTGATCGCCAGCCCGTTCCTGGACGAGTACCTACTGGTGCGCCCCGGGGGCCGGGGCGGCTTGCGCCTTCCCCAGGCCAGCTACGAAGAACTACGCGCCCACGACCCGGCCCACGCCGCTCCGTCGTGGCTCGCGGACGCCGCGCACGCCCAGTGGCCCGACCTGGACGTGGCCGGCCGACCAGCGGCTGATGTTCTAGTGGTCCGCCAGCCGTCCCCGTGGGGGTACTCGCGAGCGTCCTGGGAGATCAACCTGGGCTGCAACTACAAGTGCAAGCACTGCTATCTCGGACTCAAGGTCAATTCCGGTATGCCGCTTGCGGACAAGCTCACGTGTCTGCGGATCATGGCCGAGGCCGGTGTGCTGTGGCTCCAGATCACCGGTGGCGAGCCTACTGTGGACCGGGACTTCATGCCGTCCTACCGGGCCGCGTTCGAACTCGGCATGATGATCACGGTCTCCACGAACGCCTCCCTGCTGTGGCGGGAGAACCTCCTGGACATGTTCGAGGAGTGCCCGCCCTACCGCGTCACCGTCTCGATGTACGGTGCGAGCAAGTCGAGCTATGACGAGCTGACGCAGCGCCAGGGTGCATGGGACCTGTTCATCCAGGGCATGAACGCCGCTCGCCGTGCCCGCCTGCCCCTGCGGATGAGCGTCATCGTGACCGGGGACAACGCCCACGAGGAACAGGCGATGATCGACCTGTGCGAGGGCTGGGGCCTGGAGTACAACGTCTTCACCAACATGACGCCGACCATCTACGGCGGCGCCGAGGCGCTCACCGCGCAGTCCAAGGAGCACCTGCGCCTGCGCAGACCGTTCGGCGGCTGCAACGCCGGACACACCTTCTTCCACACCGACCCGCACGGGCTGGTGTCCATCTGCAAGATCGGCCGTGACGACCAGATCAGCCTCCCCGCCGAGGGGATCGACGGCCTCGCCCGGCTCGGCGACATCGCCGACCGCCTCATGCTTCGCACCGGTGGCTGCTCCGGCTGCCAGCTCTCCGGCACCTGCACCGTATGCCGGCCGCTGGCCAAGCACTACCAGGAAGCGAAGGCACCACTCGCAAGTTACTGCCAGCACGGGATCAAGAAAGCAGGGTGAAGCACATGACCGCGGTAGCCGTCGAACTCTCCCCGAGGCGTCCGCTCCCGGACGACGGGCCGGGCAGCCGCCTCCCGTACCTGACGCGGCCCCTCGCGACTCCCGCCGTCCCCGTCACCGAGATCATCGCCGTCGCCGACCTGGACGAGGTCATGGACAGCGTGAAGTGCTCGTGCAACGCGGGCGACGACAACCCCCACTGATCGCATCCGGTCAGAAACGCTCAGGCCCCGGCGCAATCCGCGTCGGGGCCTGAGCCCTGTGTGGTGGGCGAGTAGCGTTGGCGCATGGGATTCCGCTGGGACAGGATGCGCCCCCACGTCACCGTGCCGTACCTGCCGACACTGGGCCCGGTCCATCCTGACGCCATGACCCCGGACCTTTTGGCTGACATCTTCTCCGTCGCTGGGACCGGCGTATTCCTGCCTCATGACAAGGACCGGCGGTGGTCGGAGCGCAAGGACGAAATGGTTCTGGTCGGGGACGTCGAGCAGAACTCGGACCGCACCCTGATTCCCACCCTGACCGGCCGTGGTGTCCTCCGCGTCCACCTCTACGGGGCGCCGGACTGCCGCCTGGAGGCCGAAGAGCTGGCTGCCGAGCTCGTGGCTGCCCACGGTTGTCCGAAGGTCCAGGTGGTGTGGTTCCAGGACGTACCAGACCCCGTGGCCGCCTCCACCCGTGTCCAGCTCCGAACATTCGACAACCCCGCGCCGCCTGTGGACGGCATCACGGCCCTGTCCGAGCAGCCCGAGAGCATCCGTGAAACGTTTGGCGACTTCGCCGAGAAGCTGGCCGGCGAAGGCTTCGCGTTCCTTCACTCCCGGCTCGACACTGTCGGCCCGGTCCTTGCCGCCATCCAGGACGGTCGCGTGGTGGGTGCCATCGGCCCCATGGAGACGATGGCCGACCCGACTGGCCGCACCCGACTACTACCGCAGTATTTCGGAGTCCTCCCCGAATACCGCGGCCTCAGCCTCGGCCGTCTGCTGTGGCGCGCAGCCATGCACTGGGGCCGGGAGAACCGCGCCGACTATCAGCTCTTGCAGACTGCCGCCGGGGGAGCATCCGACCGGCTGTGTCAGCGCGAGGGGCTGACCGACCTCGGGTTCGTCTGTGTGACGACGCCGTGAGTGATCATGACGAACCGCTGGGGCGGTGGGCTGCTCGCAGAGAGGCCAGACTCCGGCCGGTCGGTGAACGCCGTTCGGTGATGGTGGACGGCCAAGAACGTGGTGGCCACGTTGCTCCTGATGAGCCTCGCTTGATCATCCGCTGGGACGGCTACCAGTGGGTGCCTGAGAGCATCGCCGATAGCTACGCTGCCGCCCAGCGCATCCTCCATGGCATCGAGGGCGACGGGGTCATGCGCGATGTGAGTCCCCCGGCAACGCCGAGCAAGGCGCGCGGCCGGCACCGGAGACCCTGACCACCGGCGAAGGCGGGTTGTAGCTTGACCGGCGACGGTCGAACTGCAACAAACCGATGACCACGATCTCCATGCTGCGAGTCATGCGGCGTAGGTTCCGCCTCGGATGAGCAGTCCAGCCGGTCCCGCCTCACGCTCGGTGCTCGCCCGGGCGGACCACTTGCGCACCCCGCGGGCCGCGCCGATCTCCTCGGGCGTCCGGTCCAGGCCGTACGGCCGACGCGGCAGCGGGAACCCGCTGCCGTGCCTCAGGAGGCGGGACGCCCGATTGCGCCGTGTGGGGTCGCCGCGGCGTGCTCAGAGGTCGAGGCCCAGGCGGCGGGCGGCTTCCGCCGCCGGGCCGCCGGTCCGGCCGCGGGGTGCCGCCGCGGCGACGGTCTCCCGGGCCAGCGGGTGGCTGCGGACGGTCAGGGGTGCGATCCGGTCCGCGGCGAGCAGTTCGCGCATCGCGCCTTCGTCGTCCCCCGCCCGGGCGCGGGCGCGGGCCCGGTCGATGCCGTGGCGGGCCCGGCGTTCCCTGGGCAGCCGGCTGAGGTCGACCCCGGCGATCCGGTCCAGGGCCTCCAGGTCCTCGCCGAGTTCGAGGGCGGCGTGGAGCAGGTGGATCGCGAGGTTCCCGGCCGAGAACTCGCTCTGGTAGCCGGCGGGTTCGGTGTCGCGCCCGCCGATGCGCTGCAGTGCTGTACGGGCCTCGGCCAGGTGTCCGGCGGACTCCGGCTGGCGGCCGCGCTGGGCCTCCACGACGGCGGCGACCAGGTGCAGGGTGCCCCAGATGCTCCAGGCGCCGGACCCGGCCCGGGCGTCGGCGTCCGCGGCGGCCCCGCCGAGCAGTCCGTCCGTCCGGTCCAGGGCGTCGGCGATCAGGTCCCCGGCCTGCGGCGCGAAGCCCGCCGCCAGACAGACCTCGGCCTGCAGCCACTGGGTGGCGAGGACGAGCAGCGGGTCCCCGGCGGCGGCGGCCGCCTCGCGGGCCTGCCCGGCCGCGAGGGCGGCCAGGTCGGTGTGGCCGAGCTTCTTGGCGAGCATGGCCGCGTTGTGCCGTGCCTCGGTGAGCAGCCGGTACCCGACGTCCCGCTCGACGCCGTTCAACAGGCTTGTCAGGCAGCTGAGTTCGGCGAGAAGGGCGGGCAGCCGGTCCCCGAGTTCGCCGTAGCGGGCGTCGCGCCGTAGCCGGTCGGTCTCGTCCACCCGCCGGCGCAGCTCGTCCACCGACGGCGGGGCCGCGGAGGCCGAGGTGCGGGGCTCGGCCTGCGGTCCGTACAGGGCGTGCCGCAGGGCCGGGAGGGTCCGGTGCGCGGCCAGGAGCTGCGGGTCACTGCCCGCCCTTGGCCGGCCGAGCAGGTCGGCGAGGTCGGCGTGGAGGGCTTCGGCGAGGGCCTGGATCATGGTGTAGCGGTCGAGCCGGCGGTTGCCGACTTCGACCGACCGCAGCCACTGGGCGCTGCGGCCGACCTGTTCGGCGAGCTGTTCCCGGGTGAGGCCGGCCGCCTCCCGGTGGGCCTTCACCCGCTGTCCGATGGTCGGCCGGGCCTCCACGGGGCACCTCCGCGGTCGTGGTGCCCCCATCTTCGGGCCTGCCCGCCGGGCGGCCGCGGACCTGCCGCCTGCCGCGCGGGTCGTGGGGTCGGGCGCCGTTGCCCACCCCCGTGGGGCAGCGGCGCCCGGGGCGCGGGGTCGAGCTGCGCCCGGGGCAGGCCTGGGCGCAGGAGATGCCCGGGCCCTCGATGTCGATCCTGCCCGTGGCGTGAAGGGGTGTCAACTATCGTTGATTGCCGCGCCGGGGATCAGGGTCGTCACGCCGGGAGATTCACAGGTTTATCCCGGATTGTCCACAACGATCGTGCAGTCCGGCAGCGGAGCCGGATTCTGGCGAACCGTCAGGACGTTCTATGATCCGCCCCATGTCCACGGATTCTCCACCCACTCGAACGCCGGAACCACCGGATTTCGCGGCCCGCCTCCGGCGCCTGATCGCGGTGATCTACCCGAAGGACCTGGGCCGCTCCTGGCGTGACTCGGAGATAGCCGAGGGGACCGGCCTGAGCGGCACCTACATCGGCAACCTCCGCAAGGGCACCCAGAAACCGAGCCTGGAGAACGCGGTGAAGATCGCCAAGTTCTTCGGCGTGCCGCTGGACTACTTCAGCGACTCCGCCACCGCCCAGGCGGTCGAGGCCGACCTGCGCACGATCGAGGCGCTGCGCGACTCCCGGGTCGAGCGGATCGCGATGCGGGCAGCCGGGCTTCCGCCCGAGATGCAGGACGCCGCCCTCACTGTTGTGGAACAGTTCCGCAGGGCGGTCGGCCTCCCCGACGACGGCAACCCCGCGGCGTGAGCGACCGGCACGCGGGCGACCATCACGCGGGTGACCGGCACGAGGTGCCGCTGGGCCGCTGGCGGCGGCCCGAGGGGGAGGAGGGGGAGCAGGTGCGAGGTGTAGGGCGTACCCGGCGCCGGATGCGGTCCGTGGCACGGCAGTTGGAGCTGCCGCCGCTGAGTACGGTGGAGGAGCTGTGTGCGGCGGTCGCCGACCGCTGCGGGCGCCCCGTGCGGCTGGAGCCGCGCCGGATGCGGGTGGGCGAGCCGTCCGGGTTCGTCGAGCGCCGGGCGGACGCGGACGTGATCCACTTCGAGCAGGAGACCTCCGGCCTGCACCAGGCGCACATCATCTGCCACGAACTGGCCCACCTGCTCTGCGGCCACCTCGCCGAGGTCCCGCCGCCGGAGGCCGACCCGGCCCGGGTGGAGCTGCCCACCATCGACCCGGACGTCCTGCGGCTGGTCCTCGGCCGCTCGCACTACGACGATGCCGCCGAGGAGGAGGCCGAGGTGCTCGGCGCCGAACTGATGCGGATCCTGGTCCTGGCCCCCGGCGCCGGGACCACCTCCCAGCTGGCGCCCGCGCTGGAGCACCGCAAGGGCCAGCATGTCTGAGCTGCCGTTCGACCTCGGCTACCTGGTGATCGGTTCGGCGGCCTGGCTGGTGGCGGCCCTCAAGTTCCGGGCCTGGCGCCGGGAACCGTCGCGCGGGCTGCTGGTGGTCGCGCTGGCCGTCGCCTCACCCGCGACCTCGTTCCTGCTGGCCTCCCCGCTGCTCTACCGCTCCCTCGACCGGCTCACCGGTGTCGGCAACCTCGCCACCCTGCTGGTCTACCTCGGCATCGCCGGCTTCTCCGCCGCCGCCGTCGTGCTGGCCCTGATCTGGACCCCGCCGGCCCTGCGAGCCGGCGCCGTGGTGTGGACGGCGGCCTCCCCGGGGACCTGGCGCCGGGCCCGCCGCCGGCTCACCGCCTTCGCCGTGCTCGGCCCGGTGCTGGCGGCGCTCTTCGCGCTCGGCGGCCCGTACCGGCCGGAGACCCCGCTCACCTTCGACACCGACTTCGCCGCCGCCCCGGCGACCGCCCTGTTCCTGGCGCTGTACCAGGGGCTGTTCGCGTGCGCGCTGATCGACATCGGCCGGGTCTGCCTCGGCCACGCCGCCCGGCTGCCCGCCGGTTCGCTGCGGCGCGGCATCCGGCGGATCGCCCACGGCTCCTTCACCGCCTGCGGCTACGTGCTGTGCAAGCTGCTCGCGATCGGCGCCGCCTGCGCGGGCGCGCGGGGCCTGGACTGGCTGAGCACCGGTCTCGGCCCGGTCTTCGCCGCGGCCGGCGCGGTCCTGATCACCGCGGGGTTCGCCGGACCGGCCGGCGCTGCCTGGCTGCGCCGCCGCCGCGACTACCGCGCGCTGCGCCCGCTCTGGGACCTGGTCTACCGGGCGGACCGCAGGCTCGCGCTGGAGGCGCCGGCCTCGCCCCGGACCGAGCGGCTGGCCCTGCGCGACCTGGAGTGGCGGACCGCCCGGCGCGGACTGGAGATCCGGGACGGGCAGCTGACGCTGCGTCCGTGGCTGGACCCGCAGGCGGTGGCCGCGGCCGGCCGGGTCGCCGAGCGGGCCGGGCTGGACGAGGCGCAGCGGGCCGCGCTGGTCGTCGCGGCCGCGCTGCGGTCGGCGGTCACCGCGCTGGCGGCCGGTGCGCCGCCCCGGCCGCGCGAGGAGCAGCCGGTGCTGCCCGGCCTGGACGCGGAGCCGGCCGAGGAGCGGGCGCACCTGGTCCGGGTCGCGCGGCTGCTGGACGGTCCGCTCACCGCCGAGGCACTGGCGGACGGCGTGGCGGGGGTGACGGGGTGAGCGGGGGTGGCCAGGTGAGCGGGACGCCGGCCGCCGACCCGTTCGCCCGGCTGGTGCTGGAGACCATGCCGCAGGAGTCCCGGGTGGGCCTGACCCTCGGGTTCGTCCGGACCTTCGCGGTGCCGGAGATCGCCGAGGTGCTGTACGGCACCGGGCGGATGACCGGCGCGCCCAAGGACCGGGCCAAGGCGACCGGCGCGGCGATGTTCGCGCTGATCGGCCACGGGACCGGCAGCCCGGAGGGCCGGCGGATCGTCGAGGACCTCCGCCGGGTCCACCAACGCCCGGGAATCACCCCCGAGTTGATGCGCTACGTGCTGGCCTGCTTCACGGTCTGCCCGCTGCGGTTCGTCGAGGAGCACGGACCGCGGCCGCTCACCGGGGCCGAGCGCGACGCGGCGTACCGCTTCCACCTGGACGTGGCGCAGGCGCTCGGTCTGCCCGCGCTCGGGGTCGACGGACTGCCCGGCCTGGAGCAGTGGATGGCCCGGTTCGAACGGGACCGGTTCGCCCCCGGCGCGCCGGCCCGCGCCCTGTGGCGGGCGACCGGCGGACTGCTCGCGGCCCGGCTGCCGCGCCCGCTGGCCCGGCTCGCCCCGCTGGTGGCGGCCTGCCTGCTGGACGAGCCGCTGCGGGCGGCGCTCGGCGTACGGCGTCCGCCCGCGTCGCTGCGGTTCCTGGTCGCCCGGGCCCTGCGGGCCCGCGCCCGGCGGGGGCACTGACCGGCGGGGGCACTGACCGGAGGGGGCACGGACCGACCGGGCCGCGGCACGGCTGCGCGGGAGCGAGGGGCGCGGGGCCGGTCAGCGCAGCAGCCGGCGCTCCTTGGCGGCGGCCACCGCGCCCGCCCGGGTGTCGACGCCCAGCTTGGCGTAGATCCGGCCGAGGTGGGTCTTGACCGTCGCCTCGCTGATGAACAGGGCCCGGGCGATCTCCCGGTTGCCGTGGCCCTGGGCGAGCTGGGCGAGGATGTCCTGCTCACGGTCGGTCAGCTGGGGTGCCGGGGCGCGCATCTGGGCCATCACCCGGGTGGCGACCGGCGGCGAGAGCGCGGTGCGGCCCTCGGCGGCGGCGTGGATGGCGGCGAACAGCTCCTCCGGGCGCTCCGCCTTGAGCAGGTAGCCGGTGGCGCCGGCGGCGATGGCCCGGGTGATGTCGGCGTCGGTGTCGTAGGTGGTGAGCACCAGCACCCGGGCGGCGGCGGGCCCGGTGGTGATCCGGCGGGTGGCCTCGATCCCGTCGATGCCCGGCCCGAGCTGCAGGTCCATCAGCACCACGTCCGGCCGCAGCCGCTCGGCCAGCGCGACCGCCTCCTCACCGCTGCCCGCCTCCCCGGCCACCTCGATGCCGGGGGCGCTGGCCAGCAGGGCCAGCAGGCCGGCCCGGACCACCGCGTGGTCGTCGCAGACCAGCAGCCGTACGCCCGTGGTCACCGTGCCTCCAGCGGGATCGAGGCGGAGACCACGGTGCCTTCACCGGGGGTGCTCTCGACGGTGAGGGTGCCGCCGAGCTGGCGCAGCCTGGCCCGCATCGCCGGCAGCCCGTGCCCGCGCCCGGCCGCCGGGGCCGGGGGGCCGCCCGCCGGGCCGTCGCCAACCGTTCCCGTAGCGCCGTCCGTTCCCGTACCGCCGGGTGGCCCGGCCAGGCCGCGGCCGTCGTCCGCGATGTCCAGGACGGCCTGGTCGCCGAGGTAGGACAGGCTGAGCGCGGCCGTCCGGGCGTGGGCGTGTTCCCGCACGTTGGCGAGCGCGCCCTGCGCGATCCGCAGCAGGGCGGCCTGCGCGGCGGCGGGCACCGGTACGGGCGCGCCGTCGATGCGGACGTGCACCGGGCGCCCGCTCTCGGCGGTCTCCCGTTCGGCGAGGGCCCGCAGCGCGGCGTCCAGCGTGCCGCCGTCGGCGAGTTCGGCGGGGGTGAGGTCGTGGACGAAGCGGCGGGCCTCGGCCAGGTTGCGGGCGGTGATGGCGGTGGCGGTCCGGACGTGGCCGCGAGCGGTGGCCGGGTCGCGGTCCCAGACCCGGTCGGCGGCCTGGAGCAGCATCTGCTGGCTGGACAGGCCCTGTGCCAGGGTGTCGTGGATCTCCATGGCGAGCCGTTCGCGTTCGGCGAGCGTGCCCTCGCGGCGCCCGGTGGCGGCCAGTTCGCGGCGGGTGCTGATCAGGTCGTCGATCAGGGCGCGCTGCCGGGCGCCCTGCCGTTCCATGTACCGGAAGACCGCCGTGGCGAGGACCGCGACGGTGGGCGGCAGCAGCGGCAGGGTGGGGTCGAAGCCGTCCGCCAGCCGCAGTTCGGCGGTCACCACCAGCGCGGTCATCGCGCCGATCACCGGGACGGCGGCCCGGGTGGGCAGCGCCCGCAGCACGGTGTAGATCAGCGGTACGGCGCACCAGGCGAAGCTGGGCGCCATCAGCACCCGGACCGCCCAGCTGCCGAGCACCGCGAGCAGGCCGGCCAGCTCGGCGGGGCGCCGCCCGGCGCCGGCGGTCCGGCCCGGGCTGCGGGCGGGCAGCAGCAGGTGCGCCGCGGCCAGCGCGGACGACAGTCCGATCACCCAGGGGGTGCGGGCGGAGTGCCAGTGGTGGTCCAGGTACCGGGTGAGCGAGGCGGCGAGCAGCAGCAGGAAGGCGATCCGCATCACCGTGGCCAGCCACCCCGCGTCGGGGTCGCCGGCCGGCGGCCGGTGGTCGTCCACGTGGTTCTCCTCGTCCGTCGGCGGGGGTCCGCTCCTGCCGGCTGTCCTCCTGGCATGGTGGCCCGCCCGGGGGCCGTGCGCATCGACCGATCGGCCGACCCCCGTGTCGTCCATGATGCCTGCCGGGCCGGGCCGGTCCGACGATCCGTACGGGGGGTGGCCGGCCGGAGGATCGAGGCAGAGCGGGAGCCGGTGCGGTTCCCGGAGCCGATCCGAGCAGGAGCCGAAGCATGACGAAGATGAGCCCGCGGGCCCGTGTACTGACCGGCGCCGTCGCGGTGGCCGCCCTGGCGGCGGGGACCCTCGGCGCGGTGTCGGCCAACGCCGAGACCGGCCGGGCACCGGAGGCCGCCAAGGCGGACGCGGTGAAGGCCGACGCCGCCAACCGCAACCTCACCGAGTCGACGGGCCTGAGCATCGAGGCCGCCACCAGGGCCGCGCAGGCCGCCCTGGACGCCGCCGAGAAGGGCGGCCAGCACGTCTCGGTGGCCGTGGTCGACCGCAACGGTGTGACCCGGGTGCTGCTGAAGGGCGACGGCGCGGGCCCGCAGTCCCCGGAGTCGGCGGAGCGCAAGGCCTTCACCGCGGTGTCCTGGAACGCGCCCACCTCCGAGCTGGTCAAGCGCCTGGCGACGACCCCGAACCTGAAGGACATCCCCGGCACGCTGTTCCTCGGCGGCGGCGCCCCGGTGCAGGCCAAGGGGGCCCCGATCGCGGCCGTCGGGGTGGCCGGCGCCCCGAGCGGCGACCTCGACGAGCAGTTCGCCCAGGCCGGCGTGGCGGCGCTGGGCAAGTAGCCGGGACGGCCGGAGCGATCAGGGCCCCGGCGGGCGGCGCGCTGCTCACCGCGGCGGCGCGCCGCCCGCCCGGGGCGGTGTGCGCAGCGCCGCCGCCACGGCCTCCGCGTACACCTGGCCGGCCAGCCGGGCGTGCTCCGCGCCGTGGCCGCTGAAGCGCTCCAGGCAGACGCTGCTGTTGACTTCGAGCACCGCGAGAGCGCCGCCGCCGGTGCCGCCGGTGCCGTCCCCGTCGCCCGCGTCGCCCTCGTCCGAGTCGCCCTCGCCCTCGCCCTCGTCGTCGCCGTTGCCCGTGTCGACGATGTCCACGGCGGCGAAGGCCAGGCCGGTCGCCCGGGCGGCCGCCGCCGCGAGGGCGGCCAGCCGGGTGCGGACCGCCGCCGGAACCTCCAGCCGCGGCACCGCCCCGTACGACAGGTTGTGCCGCCACTCACCGGAGCCGTCCGGCGGGCGGGCCTTGTCGAACACGATCCGGTCCCGGCCGGCCAGCACCACCACCCGGTACTCGTGCCGGATCGGCACCCACGGCGAGAGCGCCAGCGCGGGATGGACGGTGAACAGCCGCTCCAGCAGCGCGGTCAGCTCCGGCAGCGTGCCCGCCCTGCCGACGTCCCGCCCGCCGCGTCCGTCCAGCGGCTTGACCACCAGCGGCAGCGCCAGGTCCGCGACGAACGCCGCGGGATCCTCGCCGTCCGCCCGCCGCAGCAGCCGGTGGCCGACCGCCGGAACGCCCGCCGCGGCCAGTACCGCGCAGGTGGCCACCTTGTCGGCGGCGACGGCGGCCGCGGCGGCGTCGTTCAGCGGGAACTCGTAGCCGACGACGTGGGTGCGCCGCCCGCCCCGGCGCAGCTCCGCCACCCAGCCCCCGGAATGCCAGACGAGGTCCGCGCCCGCCAGGGCCGCCGCCCGGGTCAGCTGCGCGGTGAAGTACGGCCGTCGGCCGGCCTGCGCCGCGGGTCCGGGCAGCGCGAGGGCCCGCTCGGTGGGAGCGGGCCCGGCGGGCGGACGGGCCGCGGGGCCCGGGCGGCGCCTCAGAACGCCGGTTCCTTGTGGTACACGCACAGCGCCCAGATCACGAAGACGTCGATGGCCAGCAGCACCAGCGACCAGAGCGGGTAGTAGGGCAGCGACAGGAAGGCGGCGATCGCGCTCAGCGAGGCGAAGAAGATGCCGCCGATCCGGGCCCAGGTGGCGGCCCGCAGCAGGCCGAGTCCGGTGAGCGTGATCAGGACGCCCAGCACCAGGTGGATCCAGCCCCAGCTGGTGAGGTCCAGCCGGAAGACGTAGCGGGGAGTGGTGACGAACAGGTCGTCGTCGGCGATCGCCATGATCCCCTGGAAGATCTCCAGGATCCCGTTGACCAGCAGCATCACGGCGGCGAACAGCACCAGCCCGGTGACCCAGGCGCTGTTCTCGTCGCCGTCGTCGTAGGAGTCGTAGGAGCTGCCGGTCGGCGGCCGGCCGGTCGGACCGGAGGCAGTACTCATGGATCCTCCTCGGGTGGGGCACTGTCACCCGACCTTCGACCCGCCCGGGACGGGCCGGCAATCCGGCGGCGCCGTCCGGGTGATCGCCCCCGCGGGGCGGGGCGGGGGCCGGTCCGCGGGCCGGGCCCGCAGGCCAGCCCGGGGCGGAGGTCAGGGCCGCTGCGCCGCCAGCTCCTCCAGTGCGGCCACCGCCCGGTCCGCCTCCTCGGCGCCGACGAACAGGTGGTCGTGGTGGAAGCCCGCCACCACGTTGCAGCTGATGCCGTGTCCGGCCAGGTGGCCGGCGACGGCGGCGGTGAGTCCGACAGCGTCCAGCGCGGAGTGGATCTGCAGGGTGATCCAGGCGGCCACGTAGTCGTAGCGCAGCCCCAGCGCGTCGGCCTCCTCCTGCGTCACGACCACGGTCGGGCCTTCGGCCTCGGCGACCGTGACCACCGGCCGGAGCCCGGTGGGCACCTTGCCGGGGAGGGTGCAGTACACGTACCGGCCGGGGTTGAGCACCGGGCGCATGCCGCCGAGCAGCTTCTGGAGATCGCGTTCGCCTGCCATGCCGCCACCGTAGTGCGGGGGAGCCGGGGGCGGGGCGCGACGCACCTGTCCCGGCCCGGCGAAGTGGCACTGCCGGACCGGGGGCGTCCTGGTCAGACCGCGGGCCGCGCGCCGGTCCCGGGGGCGGGGTGGCGGTCCAGGACGCCCCCGACGATCCGCATCAGCCGCTCGCCCGCGTCCTGGACGCTGCCGTTCTGGGCGCTCACCTGGGCGCCTTCGAGGGCGAAGGTGATCTCCGCGGCGGCCTGGTCCGGATCGGACATCCCGGCCCCGGCGCACAGCTCGGTGAGCCGGCGCAGCTGGCCGGCCTTGTGGGCCTCGATCAGGCGGCGGGCCGGGTGGGTGCGGTCGGGCAGTTCCGCGATGGCGTTGATGAACGGGCACCCGCGGTGGGAGATCCCGGGAAGTCCGTCGGCGATGAACCGGGCCATCCCCAGGATCTGCGCCCGGGGCTCGTCGGGGTGCGCGTCCCGGCACCGGTCGAAGGCGGCGGTGTAGTCGGCCGCGACGATCCGCAGCCACTCCTCGACCAGCGCGTCCTTGGTCGCGAAGTGCCGGTACAGCGCCATCTTGGTGGTCGCGGCCCGGTCGGCGATGGCCTGCACCCCGACCGCCTTGATCCCCTCGCGGGAGAAGAGCTCCTCCGCCGCGTCGAGGATCCGCTCCCGGGGCGGCAGCTTGGCCACCCGGGTCTGCCTGCTGACTCTGTCCATGTCCGCCGTTCGGCCCCTCGTCCGCTGGGTGTCGTCTCCGCCGGGGTGTCGTCGCCGGGGTGTCGTGACCGCCCCGCCCGCAATGCTACGGTACCGACCAGTCCCAAGCGATACCGATCGGTATCGCTGGATACCGGTCGGTACTTCGCGTCGGTGTCGACCACCGGCGCCGGCCCTCCCGAACCCCTCCTGTGAACCCCCTACGGAACGGACGACCATGAAGCTCTCCGAGTACGTGACCCACGACGGCGTCGGCCTGGCCGGCCTGGTGGCGCGCGGCGAGGTGACCGCCGCGGAACTCGCCGCAGCCGCCCAGCGGGCCTTCGAAGCGGTGAATCCCCAGATCAACGCCGTGGTCGAGACCTGGCCCGCACAGGACACGCCGGATCCGGGCGCCACGCCGCTGGCGGGGGTGCCGTTCCTGATCAAGGACCTCGCCGTCGCGATGGCCGGCAAGCGGGTCGAACTGGGCAGCCGGATCGCCGCCGGGAACGTCGCCACGGCCGATTCGGCACTCATGACGCGCTTCCGCCGGGCCGGACTGGTGACGATCGGACGCACCGCCACCCCGGAGTTCGCCTACAGCACCACCACGGAGGGCGTCCTGTACGGCGCCACCCGCAACCCCTGGGATCCGGCCCGCAGCCCCGGCGGCTCCAGCGGCGGCGCGGGGGCCGCCGTCGCCGCGGGCATCGTCCCGATCGCCCACGCCACCGACGCGGCCGGCTCCATCCGGGTCCCCGCCGCCGCCAACGGCCTGTTCGGGCTGAAGCCGACCCGGGGCCGGATATCCATGGGCCCCGATGCGGACGAGGTCTTCAACGGGCTCGCCGTCCACGGCGCCCTCAGTCGCTCGGTACGCGACAGCGCCGCACTGCTGGACCTGGTCCACGGCCCCGAGGCCGGTGACCCCTACGCCGCCCGGCCGCCGCACCGGCCCTACGCGCAGGAGGTCACCCGCACCCCGGGCAGCCTGCGGATCGGCCTGCTCACCCGGCCCTGGGGCGGCCGGGCCGTCGAGGGCGCCGTGGTCGACGCCGCGCTGCGCACCGCCCGGCTCGCCGAGGGCCTCGGGCACCGGGTCGACGAGGTCGAGGTCGGCCTCGGCGTCGACTGGGACGAGTTCGTCCTCGCCAACGCCCGCCTGTGGAGCACCAATCTGGTGACCTGGATCGACGGCTTCGCCGCGGCCTTCGACCGGCCCGTCGACGCCACCACCCTCGAACCCGAGATGCTGGCCAGCTACGCCTACGGACAGCGGGTCAGCGGCACCGAGTTCGTCCGCGCGCTCGAGATGCGCAACAGCGTCGCGCGCGCGATCGGCCGGTACTTCGCCGGCTACGACCTGCTGCTCACCCCGACCCTGCCCGAACTGCCGGTCCTGCTGGGCACGTACGCCGAAGGGGCCGAGGGCGCCGACGGTCTCGGCTGGCTCGGGCAGCTCATGCACCGCTCGCCGTTCACCGCCGCGTTCAACGTCGCGGGCACCCCGGCGATGTCCGTCCCGCTGGAGAGCGACCCCGCGACCAGGCTCCCCATCGGCATCCAGTTCGCCGCGGGGTACGGGCGCGAGGACGTCCTCTTCCGCCTCGCCGGCCAGCTCGAACAGGCCGCCCCCTGGGCCGGGCGGACCCCTCCCGTCCGGGCGGGCGGCCACGACGAGGCCGTGCTCTGACGGGCGACCCGCACCGGCTGCCGCCGACGCAGCGGCACGGCGCCCCGGGGTCCCGGCCCTCGGGCTCCGGCCGGGCACCTCTCATGCCGCCCCTCTTGTGCCGCCCCTCTCGTGCCGCCGCTCTCATGCCACCTCGATGACGACCTTGCCCGAGGTGTGACCGTTCTCGACGGTGGCGAGAGCGGCCGGGGCGTCGGAGAGCGGACGGACCGCTGTGATCACGGGTACCAGGACTCCGTCGAGGGCCAGCCGGGCGGACCGCTCCAGGTTCGCGCGGTCGAGGCGACGCTCGACGAAACGTCCACCGAGCTCGGCCACGGACGCGTCACCCACGGCGATGACGGTGCGGGGATCCCGGGACAGTGGGGCGACCGTCCGCAGTGAGGCGCCTCCGACCAGGTCGACGATCCCGTCGAAGCCGTCCGGGACCAGCTGGCGAGCCGCGGTGACGACGTCCTCGGCGGCGTAGTCGATGAACCGCACCCCGGCGGCCTCGGCCTGCTCGCGCTTGCCGGTGCTCCCGGTGCCGACCACCCGCAGCCCGCGCCCGACGGCCAGTCGGGCGACGGCGAGGCCGACCCCGCCCCCGACCCCGTTGACCAGGACCGTGGCACCGGCCGGGAGGCCGAGCTGGTCGAGCACGTCCAGCGCGGTCGTCCCGGCCACCGGCAGCGTCGCCGCCACCGCCGCGGACAGGCCCTCCGGGATGCGCGCGGTGTGCGGCGCGGACAGCACCGTCGTCTCGGCGTAGGTGCCGCCACCGGTGAGTGCGAAGCCGAAGACCGCGTCACCCACCTCGAGCCCTTCCACCTCCTCGCCCCGGGCGAGCACGACTCCCGCTGCCTCCATGCCCAGCACCCGGGGGAACGGACGCCCGCCGTCGAGCCCGTCCACCAGGCCCGAGCGCAGCAGGTGGTCCAGGGGATTCACGCCGGCCACGGTGACCCGGATCAGCACCTCGCCGCGACCGGGGACGGGATCGGGACGATCGAAGAACTCCTGCACCTCGGGCCCGCCGTACCTGCCGAAACCCCACGCCTGCGCCATCTTCTGCTGCCTCTCGTGCGACCGGCCCCGGTGGTTCCGGGGCTGTCGCCATCCTCACCGCTGACATCGATGTCAGAGGCAAGCGGCCGAGACGCAGATCACACCGTCAGGCCGGCCGCGCCACCGGCCGTGCCACCGATTGCGGGGTCGCGGACAGCTCCGCCCGGTGCCGGCTGTTGGCCTCGATCAGCACGTCGAGTGCGTCCCGGGTCTCGATCAGCTGCGCGATGTCGGCGTCGATCCGGTCGCGCTCGCGCATCATCGCCGTGAACGTCTCCTCGGCGACGCCCGGATCACCGGGGATGTCCACGCACGGCAGCACCGTCGCGATCACCCGGCTGGACAGCCCCGCGTCGAACAGCTGCCGGATGAGCGCTACGCGCTGGACCGCGGCATCCGAATAGTGGCGTTGCCCGGCGCCGGAGCGTGCGCTGGTCAGCAGGCCCTGCTCCTCGTAGTACCGCAGTGAGCGCGGACTCACGTCCGTGCGCTTGGACAGCTCGCCGATCCGCATCGTGCGAGCCTACGCCCGCGTGCCCCGGGTCCGGACAGCCGGCCGGCAAGGCCTCGGCCCCGCGAAGCCCGCGGCGGCCGCGACGCCGAAGGCGCCGGTGCGCCGTTGCGGGCGTTGCCTTCCGACAGTCACCGATATATCGTTGAGCTATCGGGATGCTTCGTTGGGAGGTGTCCCCAACGGGAAGGGGTGCGTCATGCGCTCAGGAATGCGAAATCGGGGGATGGGCCGCCGTGGACGGCGGCCGGGGCCCGGGGAGCCGTTCGGCGAGGAGTTCGGGGTGCGGGAGGCGTTCGGGCCGTTCGGTGGGCCGGGCGGGCCGGGTGGCCCGTTCGGGGCCGGGCCCTACGGGCCGGGGCCGTTCGGGCCCGGGTTCGGCGGCCACGGCCGGGGCGGTCGCGGGCACGGCCACGGTGGCCGGCGCGGCGGCCGGGCGCGGCGCGGGGACGTCCGCGCGTCGCTGCTGGCGCTGCTGAAGGAGCGGCCGATGCACGGCTACGAGATGATCACCGAGATCGGTGAGCGGACCGGCGGCACCTGGCGGCCGAGCCCGGGATCGGTCTACCCGACCCTCCAGTTGCTGGAGGAGGAGGGCATGGTCACCGCGCAGGAGGTGTCCGGCAAGCGGCTGTTCGAGCTCACCGAGAGCGGCCGGGCGGAGGCGGACGCGGGCGGCGACAGCCCGTGGGCGGAGGCCGGCCGCGGCGTCGACTGGGAGGCCGTGCGCGAGGTGCGCGAGTCGCTGTCCGCGGTCGAGCACGCGGTGCGGCAGGTGATGGCGACCGGCACCGAGACCCAGCGCACGCAGGGTCTCGCGGTGCTGGCCGAGGCGAAGAAGAAGCTCTACCTGATCCTCGCCGAGGAGGCGTGAGCGCTCCGGGCGGCGGGCCGGGCCGGCCCTGACCCGGCCTACCGCTCGCCGCCCGCGGCCTACCGCTCGCCGCCCGCGGGTTGTCCGGCCTCGCCGTCCGCCAGGGTCGTGGCGGCGGGCGCGCCGGCGGGCGTGACCGGCGGCCGGCTCCAGGGCCAGCGCAGGCCGCCGGCGGTGTCGCCGTCCGGGTCGTACTCGTAGCGCCAGCGCCAGCGGCCCTTGGCGTCGACCTCCTTGGCCCGCCGGTAGACCAGCGTGGTGGCGGGGACGTCGTGGTACGCGGGCACCGGTACCCGGTAGACCTTGCCGACGTTGTGGAACACGGTCAGCGGGATGCGCAGCTCCCGGCCGTCCAGCGGTCCGCCGACGAATGCGGTGTCCTTGCTCTTCACGTCGTCCAGGGTACGTGCGGGTCGGGCGGCTCCCGTGCGGGTCCGGCGCGGGCCGTGTGCAGCAGATGTGACCGGCGCAGCACCCCGTTCGGTCATCCGGACCGTCCCGGCACCCTTATTCTGCTCTGTACGCCTCCGGGGTTCACCCGGGTCCGCGGGCCTCGTACGGGCCGGGTCGGGTGCCCTGTGCGCCTGCCCGCCGAGCCGCAACTCTCGTTCCTCCGTACCGTGCCCCGGCGTCGGCCGCCCGGTGATCCCGGCATCCGGCCGATGGCGGACGTGCCGCACGGATCCGCCCGGGAAGCCTCGGGCGCGTTTCGGTGTTGCGTCCAATGTTGCACCGGTCGCTGTGTCACACCAGGCACGGCAGGTCACGGCAGTGCGGAAGGGGCCCGATGGAAGCCAGCAGCAGGTGGACGACCTGGTGGCGGCGTGACCGGCAGCAGGAGCGGCCGGTCGCGGGTGGGGACGCGGCGACCCGGCTGGATCTGCTGCTGGGGGCGGTGCGTGCGGGCTTCCCGCTGGCGCCCGCCGCGCACCCGGCCGGCCACCGGTGTTCCTGCGACCGGATCGGCTGTCCGGCGCCCGCCCAGCACCCGGTCTCCTTCGCCTGGCAGTCCCAGGCGACCACCGACCCCGAGCAGCTGGCCCGCTGGCTGTCCCGCGACCCGCAGGCGAACTTCGTGACCGCCACCGGCCGCGCCCACGACGTCCTGGACGTCCCCGCGTCGGCCGGCGTGCTGGCCCTGGAGCGGCTGGACGAGCTCGGCATCGGCGGCCCGGTCGCGGTCGTCGGCGAGGACCGCTACCTGTTCTTCACCGCGACCCGCGGCACTCCGGCCGACGAGGACGAGTGGTGGACCAGCGCGCTGGACTCCACCCCGGACACCATGTCCGAGCACCCCGGGCTGCGCTGGCACTGCCGCGGCTCGTACACCCTGCTGCCGCCGGCCGCGCTCGCGGACGGCAGCGAGGTGCGCTGGCTGCGCGGTCCCGAGCAGCCGCTGCCGGACCCGCTGCGGGTGCTGGACGTGCTCACCGACGCGTGCACCGAGGTCGGCGCCGTCGCCGAGGAGCAGTGGCTGATCGGCTGAGCGGGCCGCCACCCGTACGTGAAAGGGGCCGCCCCCGGCCGGGGGCGGCCCCTCGCGCACGTCCGCGCGCTACGGCAGGGTGAGGATCTCCGCGCCGTCCGCGGTGACCACCAGGGTGTGCTCGAACTGGGCGGTGCGCTTGCGGTCCTTGGTGACCACGGTCCAGCCGTCGGCCCAGACCTCGTAGTCGTAGGTGCCCAGGGTGAGCATCGGCTCGATGGTGAAGGTCATCCCGGGCTTGATCACCTCGGTGGCCCGCTCGCTGTCGTAGTGCGGGATGATCAGGCCGGAGTGGAACGAGGTGTTGATCCCGTGACCGGTGAAGTCGCGGACCACGCCGTAGCCGAAGCGCTTGGCGTAGGACTCGATGACCCGGCCGATCACGTTGACCTGGCGGCCCGGCTTGACCGCCTTGATCGCCCGGGCGAGCGCCTCCCGGGTGCGCTCCACCAGCAGCTTCGACTCCTCGTCGACGTCGCCGCACAGGTAGGTGGCGTTGAGGTCGCCGTGCACCCCGTGGATGAAGGCGGTGGCGTCGATGTTGACGATGTCGCCGTCCTGGAGCACCGTCGTGTCCGGGATGCCGTGGCAGATCACCTCGTTGACGGAGGTGCAGATCGACTTCGGGAAGCCCCGGTAGCCGAGGTCCGAGGGGTAGGCGCCGTGGTCGCACATGTACGCGTGGGCCACCGCGTCGAGCGCGTCGGTGGTGACACCGGGCTCGATCAGCTTGGCGGCCTCCTCCATCGCCCGGGCGGCGATCCGGCCGGCGATCCGCATCTTCTCGACGGTCTCCGCGGTCTGCACCTCGGGCCCGGTGTACGGCGCCGGCGCCGGGCGCCCGACGTACTCGGGGCGCGCGATGTGCGCGGGAACCTTGCGGGTGGGGGACACGATGCCGGGTACCAGAGACATGCCGGTGAGTCTATCGGCCGGGCCGCGGCCCGCCCCGGCCGTGTGTGCGAGGGCGGCGCCGGGAATGATCCGTACGGCACAGATCCGGTACGCACGAGGAACGGGAGGCGCACGATGGCGCTGGGATTCGGCCGCAAGGGCACCGGGAACCCGGGGGAGTGGTTCTACTGCATCAAGCACGCCAAGGTCGAGGAGGGCCCGGACTGCCCGGCGAAGGACCGGCTCGGCCCGTACGCGAGCCGTGAGGAGGCGGCGCACGCGCTGGAGACCGCCGCCGAGCGCAACCGGGAGTGGAAGAACGACCCCCGCTGGCAGGACGACGCGCCCGCGGACGGCCGGGACTGACCCGCCGGCCGCCCGCCGCGGCCCTCAGGACGCGGTGGCGGCCTCCGGGGCGGTCCGGTCCCGGGCGGTCCGCTCCCGGGCCTCGTGCTCGGCGCGGACGGCGGCCGCGTGCGGGTCGGTGCGGTCGTCGTAGCCGAGCAGCCGGGGCAGCGCCGCGGTCAGCGCCACCACGCCGACCACGCAGGCCAGCCCGCCGGCCCAGATCGAACCGCGGACCCCGACCAGCGCAGCCATGGAGCCCGCCCGGACCTGGCCGAGCTGCGGGCCGACCGAGTAGCTGAGCAGCTCCACCCCGGCCATCCGGCCGCGGACCTCGTCCGGGATCGACTGGTTCCACATGGTGGAGCGGGCGGTGCCGGAGATCTGGTCGGCGCCGCCCGCCAGGGCCAGGCAGAGCAGCACCAGCCAGATGTTCGGCGCCACCCCGGCGAGTGCCACCGCCGCGCCCCAGCCGAGCGCGGCGAGCACCAGCATCCGGCCGTGCCGGTGGATGCGCGAGGTCCAGCCGCTGGTGGCGGAGACCACCAGGGCGCCGACCGCGGTCGCGCCGTACATCAGGCCGAGCGCCCAGTCGGCGTGCAGTTCCGCCGCGAAGAACGGGTAGATCGCCACCGGGAAGGCGAACAGCATCGCGCAGAGGTCGATCACGTAGGTGCCGAGCAGGTCCTTGCGGCTCCAGGCGTACCGCACACCGGTGGCGATCGCCCGTACGGACGGCTTCTGGGCACCGGTCGGCGGCGGCACCGCCCGCATCCGGGCGAGCAGCAGCAGCGACACGGCGAAGGTCACCACGTCCAGCGCGAACGCCGTCTGCACCCCCGCGGCCGCCACGATCAGACCGGCCAGCGCCGGGCCGGCCACCGAACCGACGTTGCGGTACAGCGAGTTGAGTGCGAACGCGGCGGTCAGCTGGTCGTGCGCGACGATCCGCGGGGTGAGCGAGTCCAGCGCCGGACGCTGCACCCCGTCGACCGCCGCGACCAGGGCCGCGACCAGGTAGACCGGCCACAGCAGCGGGTCCGGCAGCAGCGCGTTCACCAGCAGCAGGCCGGTCAGCAGCGCCAGGCCCGCCTCGGACGCCAGCACCAGCCGGCGCCGGTCCAGCGCGTCGGCGAGCGCCCCGCCCCACAGCCCGAACACGATCAGCGGCACCAGCTCGAACGCCCCGACCAGGCCCACCGCGAACGAGGAGCCGGTCAGCTCCTTGATCTGCAGTGGGACGGCGACATAGGTCAGGAAACTGCCGAACGAGGTGACGCACCCCGAGGTCCACAGCAGCCGGAAGTCCCGTGACGAGCGCCAGGGCGCGAGGTCGGGCAGCAGGCCGCGGGCGCGCGAGGGTGCCGGGAAGGCCGGATCGGGGGAGGTCACAACGGGCCATCATGGGCGCGCACCGGATCGGTGGCAAACGAATTACCGGCGGGCGCCGCTCACCAGCGCAGCGCCGCCGGCGCGGTCAGCAGCTCCGCCAGCCGGGCCAGCCGGCGGGTCCGCGCCGCCGGCGCCCCGGCCGCCGCACTGACCAGGTGCTGCACCAGGTCGAACGGCTCGCCCGCCAGGCCCGGCACCGCCAGCCGCTGGTGCGCCGACGCCGTCGGCCCGTCGGCGCCGCCGTCGAGGGCGAGCACCGTCGCGCCGCCGCGCCGGGCGTCCTCGACCCGCTCCAGCAGCACCTCGTCCGGCGCCGCGGGGGCCACCAGCAGCACGGTCGCCCCGCGCGGCCGCTCGGACAGCAGCCGCAGGCCCTGCGCGAGGTGGGCGGGCGCGCCCGCCGGCACGGTGTGCCGCAGCAGCGTCGGCGCCAGCAGCGCGGCCCCCGAGCGGGCCGCCTCCTCGTCCAGGTGCGCCGCCAGGTGCCACGGCTCGTACGCCTCGGTACCGACCAGCAGCAGCCCCCGGGAGGCGCGCCGGGTCACCGATCGGCGCAGCTCCCCGCCGAACTCCCGGGTCGACTCCAACCAGCCGCTGCCCGCCAGGCTCTCCCGGAGTGCCGAAACTCTCAGTGCGTCCATGGCGCACAGCGTGGAGCAGCCGCCCCGCCTTTGGCAGGATCTTCGGCATGACGCACCCCGATTCAGTGAACGCACCGGCCGCCGCCGCCGCCACCCCCGAGCGGCCCGAGGTATCCCAGTTGGTGGTCGGTGTCCTCGGCGGCACCGGGGACCAGGGCCGCGGCCTCGCCTACCGGCTGGCCGCCGCCGGACAGCAGGTGATCATCGGTTCCCGGACCGCCGACCGGGCCGAGGCCGCCGCCGCCGAGCTGGGCGCGGGGGTCCGCGGCGCGGACAACGCGACCTGCGCCCGGGAGAGCGACATCGTGATCGTCGCGGTGCCGTGGGACGGGCACGCCGACACCCTGCGCGCGCTGCGCACCGAGCTGGCCGGCAAGATCGTGGTGGACTGCGTCAACCCGCTCGGCTTCGACAAGCAGGGCGCCTACGCCCTCAAGCCCGAGGAGGGCAGCGCCGCCGAGCAGGCCGCCGCCCTGCTGCCGGACTCCCGGGTCACCGCCGCGTTCCACCACCTGTCGGCGGTGCTGCTGCAGGACCGGGAGATCGAGCGGATCGACACCGACGTGCTGGTGCTCGGCGACGAGCGGGCCGCCACCGACCTGGTGCAGGCGCTGGCCGAGAAGATCCCCGGGATGCGCGGGGTGTTCGCCGGCCGGCTCCGCAACGCCCACCAGGTCGAGGCGCTGGTGGCCAACCTGATCTCGGTCAACCGCCGCTACAAGGCCCACGCCGGCCTGCGGATCACCGACGTCTGAGCCGCGCACCCCGGCGCGCCGCACCGCCCGCACCACCCCGAAGGGGGCCCCTCGGCCGGTCGAGGGGCCCCCTTCGGGGACAATGGGCCCGACCGCGCATCCGACCCTGGAGCTCCGCCATGCCCCGCAACGCCCTGCTCGCCTCGCTCGTCCTCGTCCTCGCCGTGACGGCGGCGGTGATCTCCTTCGTGGAGGGCAACTGGTTCGGCGTGATCTGGGTGCTGATGGCCGGCGTCGCGAGCAACATGGCCTGGTTCTACGTCCGCAAGGAGCGCGCCGACCGGGCCCGCGCCGCCGAGGCCGGCCAGGGCTGAGCCACCGGGCCCGGGCCCGTCCGGCCGGTCAGGACCAGAAGCGGAACAGCGCGTCGCCGACCGCGACCAGGTAGTTCTCCACCCCGAACAGATCCATGATCCACAGCGCCAGGCGGCTCAGCCACTTGCCCGCCTCGGTCTGCCAGATCACCAGGAACAGCAGCAGCATCCCGTACGGCGCGAACGGCTCGACCGCGCGCCTGGTCCGGTAGGACAGCCACGGCTCGACGATCCCGTAGCCGTCCAGGCCCGGGACCGGCAGGAAGTTCAGGATCGCCGCAGTGATCTGCAGGTAGGCGAGGAAGGACAGCGCCGCCGGGAACGGCGCGACCGGCAGGTCGAAGCCGTTGACCGGGCTGGTCAGCCCCGGGTCGTCGAACAGGCCGCTGCCGACCAGCAGCAGCAGCCCGATGCCCAGCACCAGGTTGACCAGCGGCCCGGCCGCCGAGATCAGACTGTGCTTCAGCCGGCCGCGGATCCGGTGCCGCTCGATGAAGACCGCACCACCGGGCAGACCGATCCCGCCCATGATCACGAAGATCACCGGCAGCACGAAGCTCAGCACCGCGTGCGCGTACTTGAACGGGTTGAGGGTCAGGTAGCCCTTCGCCCCGATCGAGATGTCACCGCTGTGCAGGGCCGTCCTGGCGTGCGCGTACTCGTGCAGGCACAGCGACACCATCCAGCCCGCGACCACGAACAGGAAGACCCCGAAGCGGGAGTTGCCGTACCCCGCGGCCACCGCCCACGCGGACGTGCCCAGGATCGCGACCAGCACCAGGAAGACCGGGCTGATCCGGTTCTGACTGCTGTGGCGGTCGGTGGTGGCGAAGGTCATGTGGCGGGACTCCGGGACTGGCTCGGGCACGGGCGGGAAGCACGATCATGCCGGGTGCCGGCGGACCGGACAACCGTCCCCGGGTGAACGTACGGCACCCCGGACCCGTTCCGGCGCCGCGCACCACCCCGCCTGCCGCCCCGGACACCGGGCCGACAAAGGGCGTGCGGCACTCCGGCCGTCCACCAGAATGGTCCTGTGCACTACGGCATCCTCGGCACCACCACGGCCCACCACGACGACGGCACGCCCATCGCGCTCGGCGGGGCGAGGCTGCGCGCCCTGCTGGCCGCGCTGGTGCTGCGGCAGGGCCGGCCCGTCCCCGCCGAACTGCTGGTCGAGGAGGTCTGGGACGCCGACCCGCCGCAGGACTCCGCCGCCGCCCTGCAGACCCTGGTCGGCCGGCTGCGCCGCACCGTCGGCCGGGCCGAGATCGGCTCCGGCCCGGCCGGGTACTGGCTGACCGGCGCCGGCACCGACCTCGGCGACTTCCAGCGCCTCGCCGACCAGGGCCGCCGGGCCCTCGCCGACGGCGACCACGCCCGGGCCGCCGACGACCTGCACACCGCCCTCGCCCTGTGGCGCGGCCCCGCGCTGGCCGACCTGCCCGACCGCAGCGGCCCCGCCGCCCGGCTGGAGGCCCGCCGCGACGAGGCGCGCCGGCACCGGATCACCGCCGACCTCGCCCTCGGCCGGGCCGGCCGGGTCACCGGCGAACTCGCCGAACTCTGCGCCGGGCGCCCGCTCGACGAACAGCTCCAGGCCCTGCTGATCCGCGCCCTGCACCAGGACGGCCGCACCGCCGAGGCCCTGCAGCAGTACGAGAGCGCGCGGCGCGCCCTCGCCGACCAGCTCGGCGCCGACCCCGGCTCGGCCCTGCAGGCCCTGCACCGCGAACTGCTCGCCCCCGCCGCGCCCGCCGCCGCTGCCGCCCCCGCACCGGCCGCCCCCGCCGCCCCGGCGGCCCGCCCGGCCCGCCCCGGCGGCAACCTGCGCCCCCGGCTGACCAGCTTCGTCGGCCGCGACGGCGACCTCGCCGCCCTCGGCCGGGCCCTCGCCTCCGGCCGGCTCACCACCCTCACCGGGCCGGGCGGCTCCGGCAAGACCCGGCTCTCGGTCGAGGCCGGCCGCGCCGCCCAGGCCGACGGCGCCTGGCCGGACGGCGTCTGGCTGGCCGAACTCGCCCCGCTGGAGGACCCGGCCGCCGTCCCCGGCGCGGTGCTCTCCGCACTCGGCCTGCGCGAGACCGTGCTGCACGCCGGCAGCGCCGTCGCCGAGGCGATCGAGGGACGCGAGACGGACCCGCTGCGCCGGCTGGTCGACCACTGCGGCCGCCGCCGGATGCTGCTGGTCCTGGACAACTGCGAGCACCTGATCCAGGCCGCCGCCGACCTCGCCGACCGGCTGCTCGCCGAGTGCCCCGGCCTCACCGTGCTGGCCACCAGCCGGGAGCCGCTCGGCGTCCCCGGCGAACGGGTGCTGCCGGTCGAGCCGCTCCCCGACGCCGCCGCGCTGCGCCTGCTGGCCGAGCGCGGCGCCGCCGCCCGCCCCCGCTTCGACCCCGCCGAGGACCCGCAGGCCTGCGCCGAGATCTGCCGCCGCCTCGACGGACTCCCGCTCGCCATCGAACTCGCCGCCGCCCGCCTGCGCGGCCTGACCCCCCGCCAGATAGCCGACCGGCTGGACGGCCGGTTCGCCCTGCTCACCGCCGGCTCCCGGACCCTGCTGCCGCGCCAGCAGACCCTGCGCGCGGTGGTCGACTGGAGCTGGGACCTGCTCGGCAAACGCGAACGCGCGGTGCTGCGCCGGCTCTCGGTCTTCGCCGGCGGCTGCACCCTGGAGAGCGCCGAGCAGGTCCTCGCCGACGAGGCCGACGTCCCCGCCGAGGAGGTCGCCGACCTGCTGCTGTCCCTGGTCGACAAGTCGCTGGTGGTCGCCGGGCTCGGCGAGGAGCCCAGGTACTGGATGCTGGAGACCATCCACGAGTACGCCGCCGAGCGGCTCGCCGAGGCCGGCGAGGCCGGCCGGGTCGCGGACCGGCACACCGCCTGGCACCGGGACCTGGTCCGCACCGCCGACCGCAACCTGCGCGGCCCCGCCCAGGTGCACTGGCTGGCCGTGCTGGAGCGCGAACAGGACAACGTCCGGGCCGCGCTGCGCCGGGCGGTCGACACCGGCGACGAGCAGCAGGCGCTGGTCATCGCGCTGGCGGTGAGCTGGTTCTGGTCGCTGCGCAACTACCGCGAGGAGGCGTGCGTCTGGTACGAGCTGGTGTCCGGGCTCGGCCCCGACCCGTTCGCGGCGGACGCGCCGGCGCCGGTGCCGCTGGAGCTGGACCCGCTGGCGGTGCCGCTGCCGCTGCCGCGCGAGCAGCTGGAGGAGGCCCGCCGCCAGGTCCACCTGCACTGGCTGGTGGCCCGGTTCACCGCCAACATGACCACGCTCGGCGATCCGGAGACGGCCGCCCGGGCGCGGCGGGTGCTCGAGGTGTACACCCCCGATCTGCCGCAGTCGTACCGCGCCCCGGTGCTGATGCGGGTGTTCGCGGCCTTCCTGTCGGGCGAGATCGGCGAGCTGCGGGCCCTGCTGGACGACGCCGTGGCCGGGGCCCGCCGCCACGGCCGGCCGCACGACCTGGGGTTCGCGCTGGGCATCCGGGCCCGGCTGCTGAACGACTGGGTGGGCGGCCTGGACCAGGCGGTGCGCGACAGCGACGAGGCGCTCGCGCTGGCGGTGCGCACCGGCGACCCGTGGGCGATGTCCGAGGCGTACTCCTCGAAGGCCGAGCACGCGGCCAAGCGCGGCGACGCGGCCGGCGCCACCGAGGCGTACCGGCGGGCGATCGAACTGGCCGAGGAGATCGGCTCGCCCCAGGAGGTGCCGCTGCTGCAGGCCAGGCTCGGCGAGGCGCTGTACGAGCTGGACCCGGTGGAGGGCGAGCGGCTGATCAGGGCCGCGGTGGGCGCGGTCGACCGGCGCGATCAGGCGGCCGACGGCGCGATGCTGTACGGCCGGCTGCTGCTGTGCAACATCCACGTGGGGCGCGAGGAGTACCGGGAGGCGGCCGAGGAGCTGGACCGGCTGGAGGCCGATCAGCGCAGCTTCGGCCCGCTCTCGCCGGAGGTCTTCGAGGCGATCGTGCTCTGCCTGCGCGGCTGGGTGGCCGCCCGCTCCGGGGACCCGGAGCGCGGGCTCGCGCTGCTGGGCGACAGCCGGCGGGGGATCAGCGGGGTCAGCGGCCTGATCACGGTCTTCGCCGAGCACATGACCATGATGCTGCTGCTGCCCGCATCCGGGATCCTGCTGGAGTACGCCACCGCCACCGGCGACCGCGGCGTCGCCCGCCGCGCGGCCGTGATGCTCGGCGCGCACCTGACCCTGCACGGGGCGATGGGCTCGCTGATGGAACGGGCCGAGCGGGTCCGCACCGCGGAGCGGCTGACGGCGCTGCTCGGCGCAGAGGAGTTCCACGACGCACGCGAGGAGGGCGGCCGCCTCGGACTGACCGAGGCGACCACCCTGCTGGACGAGCACTGGCACGCGTCCTAGGGAGTACTAGGTGCGCTTGCGGAAGCGGGCGACCGCGAGCGGGGCGGTGACCGCGGTGATCACCGCGGAGCAGACCAGCACCACGGTCACCGAGTGGGCGAGCGGGCCGCCGTTGATCAGGCTGCGGCAGGCGTCGGCCAGGGCGGAGAGCGGGTTGTACTCGGTGAAGGCCTGCAGCCAGCCCGGCATGGTGGTGGTGGGCGCGAAGATCGAGCTGCCGAACTGCAGCGGCATGATCACCAGCATCCCGACGCCCTGGACGGCCTGGGCGCTGCGCAGCGACATCCCGAGCAGCATCGAGATCCACACGATCGACATGCCGAACACCAGGGACAGGCCGACCGCCGCGAGCAGTTCCAGGACGCCGGTCTTGATCTGCAGGCCGATCAGCATGGAGAAGCCGATCAGGATGGTGAAGGAGACCAGCGCCCGGCAGGTCTCCGCCGCGATCTTGGAGAGCAGGACCGCGGACCGCCCGATCGGCAGGGTCCGGAAGCGGTCCATCACCCCGCTCTGGAAGTCGCTGTTCAGCCCGGTGCCGACGGACATCGCCAGGTTGAGGCCGGTGGTGCCGAGCAGGCCCGGGATCATGTACTGGATGTAGTCCTGCTGGCTGCCGGAGACCGCGCCGCCGAAGACGTAGACGAACAGCACGGTGAAGATGATCGGGATCAGCAGGGCGTCCAGCATGGACTCCGGGTCGGCCTTGATCCGCATCAGGTTGCGCCGGGTCAGCGCGCCGACGTGGCGCAGGTTGGCCCGCAGGCCGATCCGGGAGTCGTCGAGGTGGCCGGGGGCCAGGGTCGCGGCGCTCATGCCACGGTCTCCTTCGGGAGGGTCGGGGCGGTGTCGGCCGCGGCGGCGGCGGGCTTGCCGGTGATGGCCAGGAAGACCTCGTCCAGGCTGGGCAGCAGGGTGTCGATGCCCGCGACGGCGAAGCCGCGGGTGCCCAGCACGCCGATCACGGTGGTGAGCTGGTCGTCGGCGGTGAGCGGTACCGAGAGCAGCCCGGTGTCGGCGGAGAAGGTGGCGCGCAGGCCGGTCTCGTGCAGGCAGCGGGCCATCTCCGGCAGTTCCGCCGGGTGGACCGGGCGGACCTGCAGGGTCTGCCCGCCGACCTGGGTCTTCAGCTCGGCGATGCCGCCGCCCGCGATCACCCGGCCGCGGTCGATGACGGTCAGCTCGTGGGCGAGCTGCTCCGCCTCCTCCATGTACTGGGTGGTGAGCAGGACGGTGGCGCCCTCGCCGACCATCCGCTGCACCTCGTCCCAGACCTCGTTGCGGGTGCGCGGGTCGAGGCCGGTGGTGGGCTCGTCCAGGTAGAGCACCTTGGGCCGGCCGATCATGGAGGCGGCCAGGTCGAGCCGGCGGCGCATGCCGCCGGAGTAGGTCTTGGCGGGGCGCTTGGCGGCCTCGGTGAGGGAGAAGCGTTCCAGCAGCTCGCCGGCCCGGGACTTGGACTCCTTGGCGGAGAGGTCCAGCAGGCGGCCGATCAGGTAGAGGTTCTCGTAGCCGGAGAGCAGCTCGTCCACGGAGGCGTACTGGCCGGTCAGGCCGATGGTGCGGCGCAGCTGCTTGGGCTGGCGCAGCACGTCGTAGCCGCCGACGAAGGCGCTGCCGGCGTCCGGCTTGATCAGCGTGGAGAGCACCCGGACCAGGGTGGTCTTGCCGGCGCCGTTGGGGCCGAGCAGGCCGAGCACGGTGCCTTCGCGGACGGTGAGGTCGACGCCGTCGAGCGCCTTCGTCGAGCCGTAGTGCTTGACGATGCCGCGGACCTCGACGGCGTTGGTGCGGTCTCCCCGGTCGTTCGGGGCGGTGGCGATTCCTGTCATGCCGTCAGACTGCCCGGCGCCGCTGTCAGCCCGCTGTCAGCGCTCTGTCGCCGCTGACAGCGGGCTGTCGCCCCGCGGCGGGACCCCGGCCGAGGCTGCCGGCGGGGCCGGTTCGAAGCGGTGCTCCGCCGCCGGGAAGGTGCCGGCGGGGCCTACTTGAAGCTGTGCTCCGCCGCCGGGAAGGTGCCGGCGGTGACCTCGGCGGCGAACTCGCGGGCGGCCTCGCCGAGGACGGCCCGCAGGTTGGCGTACTGCTTGACGAACTTCGGCACCCGGCCCGCGGTCATGCCGGCCATGTCGGTCCAGACCAGCACCTGGGCGTCGGTCCCGGCGCCGGCGCCGATGCCGACGGTCGGGATCATCAGCTGCTCGGTGACCTGGGCGGCCAGCTCGGCCGGGACGGCTTCCAGGACCACCGCGAAGGCGCCGGCCTGCTGGACCGCCTTGGCGTCGCGCAGCAGCTGGTGGGCCGCCTCGTCGCCGCGGCCCTGGACCGGGTAGCCGCCGAGCGCGTGCACCGACTGCGGGGTCAGGCCGATGTGGGCCATCACCGGGATGCCGGCCTCGACCAGCAGCTCGATCGAGCGGGCGCTGCGCTCGCCGCCCTCCAGCTTGACCGCGCCGACCCCGGCCTCCTTCATCAGCCGGGCGGCGTTGTGCATGGCCTGGGCGGCCGACTCCTGGTACGAGCCGAACGGCATGTCGCCGACCACCATGGCCCGCTTGGTGCCGCGGACCACGGCGGCCGAGAGCATCACCATCTGGTCCATGGTGACCGGGACGGTGGTCTCGTAGCCGAGGTGGCAGTTGCCGGCCGAGTCGCCGACCAGCAGCACCGGGATCCCGGCCTCGTCGAAGACCCCGGCGGTCAGCGCGTCGTAGGCGGTCAGCATCGACCACCGCTCGCCGCGCTGCTTGGCGGCGGCGAGGTCGCGGACGGTCACCCGGCGGTTGGTCACGCCGCCGTACAGGGTGGCCGGGCCCCGGTCCGCGGCGGGCTGCGGGGCGGGTGCCTGCGCGGGGGCAGGCGAAAGCGGAGAAGCGTTCATCGAACAGGCTCCTGAGGGGTTGTCGTCTCGTGGCGCCGTGCGGCGTCCCCGGATCTGCTCCCATGCTTGCACGGCCGGGCCCGGGCGCAAAGAGCGGTGCACGGTGGGTTCCGGCACGGTCCTTTTACCGGAAGTTTGCGATACGGGTCTGTCTCGTATCGAAATCAGGGCTACCCTGGACCCGAGGGGTTGCGAGACGAATCCGACTCGTAAGTCCGGACATCCTCGTACGGACAGGGAAGACAGACCCATGACCACCGCTGCCGCCACGCCGCGCGTGTCCGAAGCCATCCACCGCCGCCGCTGGGCCATCCTGAGCACCCTGGTGCTCGCCCTGCTGGTCGTGGTGCTCGACAACTCGATCCTCAACGTCGCGATGAAGACCATCGCCACCCCGGCCCCCACCGGCCTGGGCGCCAGCCAGAGCGACCTGGAATGGTCGATCAACTCCTACACGCTGGTCTTCGCCGGCCTGCTGTTCACCGCCGGCCTGCTCGGCGACCGGCTCGGCCGCAAGTGGACCCTGCTCGGCGGCATGCTCGTGTTCGGCCTCGGCTCGCTGCTCTCCGCCTTCGCCGACTCGCCCGGCCAGCTGATCACCTTCCGCGCCGTGATGGGACTCGGCGGTGCCTTCGTGATGCCCGCCACGCTGGCGATCATCATGAACGTCTTCGAGCGGCACGAGCAGCCCAAGGCGATCGGCATCTGGGCCGGCGCGGTCGGCCTCGCCATCGCCATCGGCCCGATCACCGGCGGCCTGCTCATCGAGCACTTCTGGTGGGGCTCGGTCTTCCTGGTCAACGTGCCGATCGTGGCCCTCGCCCTGGTCGTGATGGCACTGCTGGTGCCCAACTCCAAGGACCCCAACCCGGGCCGGCTCGACCCGGTCGGCGTGCTGCTGTCGATCATCGGCCTGGTCGCGCTGATCTACGGCATCATCAAGGGCGGCGAACTGGCCGACTTCACCGACGCCGCCGCCTGGGTGCCGATCCTGATCGGCCTGCTGGCGCTGGCCGCCTTCGTCGTCTTCGAGAAGCGCACCTCGCACCCGGCGCTGGACATCACCTGGTTCCGCAACAAGGTCTTCTCGGCCTCGGTCGTGGTGATCGGCGTGATCTTCTTCGCGCTGATGGGCGTCTCCTTCTTCGGCGTCTTCTACACCCAGAGCGTGCGCGGCTACAGCGCGCTGCAGGCCGGCCTGCTGATGCTGCCGCTGGCCGGCGCCCAGATGGTGTTCGCCCCGCGGGCCCGCCTGGTGGTCGACCGCTTCGGCGTCCGCGCCACCTGCGCCGCCGGTATGGCGCTGGTCGCGGCCGGGTTCTTCGGCTACCTCACGCTGGGCGTCTCCACCCCGATCTGGGTGCTGATCGTGCTCGGCTTCGTGATGGGCGCCGGCATGGCCCACGTGATGCCCCCGGTCACCGTCGCGATCATGGGCTCGCTCCCCCGGGAGAAGGCCGGCGCCGGCTCCGCCCTGAACAACACCTTCCGCCAGGTCGGCGGCTCGCTCGGGGTCGCCATCCTCGGCGCGGTGCTCTCCACCGTCTACCGGGACGGCATGGCCGACCGGCTCGCCGCCCTGCCGCCCGCCCTGCGCGACAAGGCCGGCGAGTCGCTGGAGGCCACCGTCGCCATCGCCAACGGCACCCACAACCCCGGCCTGATCGGGCCCGCCCAGGACTCCTTCGTGCACGCCATGCACGTGGTGGCGGGCCTGTCCGGCGGCATCACCGCCGTCGGCGCCCTGATCGCCCTCCTGCTGCTGCCGGGCCGCAGCACCCCCGGCACCCCCGCCGGACCGGGCCGCCCGGCCGCCGCCGAGGACGGCCGCCCGGCCGCCGCCGGGCAGCGTCCCGCACAGGTCTGACCTCGGGCCATGGACAATAGCGGCATGCAGACCGACACCCCGGCCGCCCGCCGCGCCCCCGAGGCCGGCCCCGCCAAGGAGCCCTGCGCTCCCCGGCGGGGCCGGCCCCGCAGCGAGGCCGCGGAGCAGGCCATCTTCGCCGCCGTCGAGCAGCTCATGGAGGACGGCGTCGGCCTCGCCGAGCTCTCCATCGAGCGGGTCGCCGCCGCGGCCGGGGTCGGCAAGGCCACCATCTACCGCCGCTGGCCGAACATGGAGGCCCTGCTGGTCGACGTGGTCGCCCGGCTGGAGGCGCCGCCGCCGCAGCTCACCGGCGGCTCGGTCCACGACGACCTGGTCGGCATGGTCGACTACATGCGCAAGCGCGGCCTGGCCAAGCGCTCCCGCTGGGTCCTCAAGTCCGCCCTCGGCCAGATGAACGACTGGCCCGAGCTGCGCGCCATCTACCAGGAGCGGGTGGTGAAACCGCGCCGCGAACTGGTCCGCACCATCGTCCGCCGCGGCGTCGACGAAGGGGTGCTGCGCGCCGACCTCGACCAGGAACTGGTCTGCGAGGTGCTGATCGGCCCGATCCTGCTGCGGACCATCCTGTGGGACGACGCCCCGCTGGACGACCCCGGCCTGGCCCGCCAGATGATCGACGCGGTGCTGAACGGCGTCGGCGCCCACCCGCCGCGTGGCGAATCCCACTGATCCGGTGCGTGCCGGAACCTTGTCGGAGGGGAGCGACGTCTGTCCCGTCATAGGCTGAGCCGAGAATCAGACTAAATCGGCATCAGCCGGGCGGAACGGGTTTGTGCGGAGGAGTGGCGATGGTGCAGGCGGACAGTCCGGCGGCGGCCGCGGGGAGCGGGCCGCCGGAGTCCGAACCCGGCGGACGGCTGCGGGCCCTGCGCCGCCGCCTCGACCCGTGGCTGGAACCGCGCCGCGGCTGGATCATCGCCACCCTGGCCGTCCTGCTCGCCCTGGTCCTCGGCTTCCACGCCGAGATCCCCAACACCGTCGGCAACCTCGGCAGCCTGCTGGAGACCTTCCTGCCCTGGCTCGGCCTCGCCCTGCCCGTCCTGCTGGCCCTGGCCCTGTGGCGGCGCTCCGCGGTTGCGGTGACCGCCGTCCTGCTCCCGGCCGTGGTCTGGGTCAACCTGTTCGGCGGGCTGCTCACCGACAAGAGCTCCGGCAAGGGCGACTTCACCGTCCTGACCCACAACGTGGCCGCCGCCAACGCGGACCCGGCCGGCACCCTGCGGCTGCTCAACGGCTCCGGCGCGCAGATCATCGCCCTGGAGGAGCTGGCCTCCGGGGCCGCCCAGACGTACGGCAAGGGCCTGGCCGCCAAGTACCCGTACCACGTGGTCGAGGGCACCGTCGGACTGTGGTCCAGCTACCCGATCCAGGGCACCTCGGTGGTGGACATCAAGATCGGCTGGACCCGGGCCTTCCGGGCCGAGGTGACCACCCCCAAGGGTCCGCTGGCCGTGTACGTGGCCCACCTGCCCTCCGTCCGGGTGAACTTCGACGGCGGCTTCACCGCCGGACAGCGGGACGTCAGCGCCCAGGCCCTCGGCAACGCCATCGAGGCCGAGCCGATCAAGAAGGTGCTGCTGATGGGCGACCTCAACGGCACCATGAACGACCGCAGCCTCGCCCCGATCAGCGCCCAGATGCGCTCCGCCCACGGCGCGGCCGGCGACGGCTTCGGCTTCTCCTGGCCGGCCTCCTTCCCGATGGCCCGGATCGACCAGATCCTCAGCAAGGGCGGCCTACAGCCCACCGACTCCCGGGTGCTGCCCGCCGACGGCAGCGACCACCGCGCGGTCGCCGCCGACTACCGGTACTGACGCCCGCGGCCCCGCACCCGGCCCGCGGCCCAACACGGCACACTGCCCCGCACGGCACGCTGCCCGGCGGGTCCGGGGCGGGACCGGCCGGGCAGCGGACCGTCATCGGCGGGCCCCCGCCGGGCCGACGACCGGGGGATGGCTCCACGGGTTCGGGTCCCAAGACTGGCAGGGGACCCAGGAATTCGCCAGGGTGAATTTGAGTCGTCCACGGCGCAGCTGGGGTGAATGACCGAAAGACGGCGAAACCCCCGGCCGGCCGTGGACGGGCCGGACCGGGGGCCCAGGGTCGTGGATCAGCCCGCGCTGAGGTTGATGGTCGCGCCGTCCGGCAGGTTGTGGACCTGCTGCGCGACCGGCCCGCGGATCCGCATCGCGGTCACCGCGTCCCGCACCGCGAAGTTGTCGAACTCGTAGCCGCCGCCCGCCACGAAGAACTGCAGCGGGACCAGCCGCTGGCCGGGCTCCAGCGGACCGTTCTGCTGCTGGAAGGCGTACGCGAAGTTGGACGCCGCGTTGACCTCCGGGTCCGCCAGCAGCCACTGCGCCCACGACTCCAGGCTGGTGCCCAGCACCTCCACCTCGGCGGTCTCCGGGTCGAACACCACCACCTCGGCGCCGTCCATCACCGCGAACTGGTTGCCGAAGATGTCCTGGCCGAAGCAGAACAGCCCGTCGGCCAGGCCGTCGTAGGTGTCCTTCCAGGTGTTCTCCTCGTTCCAGCTCAGCAGGTCGGGGCCGAGCCCCTCCTCGCCGACCCGGAAGACCTGCACCCCGGCGTTGAACGCGAAGAAGCCGTTCAGCCGGGAGACCAGGGCGCCCAGCTCGGCCAGCGGGCCGCCCTCCACCCCGAAGTCCAGCTCGGTGGACGGCCCCATCGGCCCCCGGGCGCGGCCGAGCAGCTGCTCCAGCGCACTCTGGGTCATTTCGGGTCACTCCTCGCTTCGGGGCCGATCGGCCGGGTCAGATAGTGCTCACGCACCCGGTCGGTGACGACCGGGCGCAGGGCGGGTTGCAGGACCATCGAGTCGGGGATGGCGTCCCAGCGCATGTAGGGCCACCAGCGCCCGTGAGCGGCCAGCAGCATTCTCTCACCGGCCTCCACCGCCCCCTCGACGGCGTACCAGCCCGCCAGCCACAGCAGGGCGTCGTACTCCTCGGGCAGCTCGCCGGCGTCCTCGACCAGCGCGCGGGCCCGCGGGAAGTCATTGGTGTTCTTCAACGCCGTCCAGGCGAGCTTCCGGTCCCGCTCGCCCAGCGAGCCGAACTCCCGCTCCAGGAGCTGCCCGCCGATGACGCCGTCGGCGGACCTGACCGGGCCGCCCCAGCCGTGCGCGCTCGGCAGCAGCTGCCCCACCGGGCGGAGCGCCAGCTCGTCGGCCCGCCACAGCAGCGACTCGCCGAGCACCCGGTCCTGCGGCACCAGTGCGGCGGCGGCCCGCATCCGCGGTCCGGCGGGCACCCCGGCGTGCAGTTCGGCGGCCAGGAAGGAGTCGTCGAACGGCACGTCCTGGTCGCACAGCTCACCGCCGAGCGGCGCCTGGCGGGTGATCAGCGTCTCGGCCAGCTCGGCCGCCTCGGCGAACCGGTCGTGCCAGAACAGGATCTGGATGGCGGCCGCCCCGGCCTCCCAGGCCGGATCCGGTTCGCCCGCGGGGTCGGTCGCCAGGGCGAGCAACTGCGGCAGCAGCTCCCGGAACCTCCCGTGCCGTGCCTGCGAGATCAGCTGCTCAGCCGCGTTCACGTACATCACCCCTCGCCGTCACCGTACCCGTATTCGCACCCTGGCATTGTGGGGCAGGCCGTGCAGGGCACTGCCCATCGCCGATCCCGAGCCGCGGTTGTCGGAGTCGGAGATGTACTTCACGCTGGCGCCCTTGCCGCCCTCCCGGAACATCGCCGGGGGGTACTCGTCCCGGTCCTGCGGCGGCGCGGTGGGGATGCCGCGCAGCGATTCGGCCCGGTTGGCGTCCGCGTTCGGCCGGTCGATGGTCAGGACCGACGGCTTGGCCGGACCGGTCCGGGACCGTCCGCCGCGCCAGATCGTGCCGTTCTGCGCCTCGCGGATGTGCTGCGCCGACTCCGGGTACTTCGAGGAGTCGATCACCATCTCGGCGTCGTAGTCGCCGCGGACCCCGAGGTGCCCCGCGATCCGGGTGCGGGCGTCGTGCTGGCGGACCATCCGCTTGCGGGCGCCCTTGCCGGTCATCCCGTCGTTCTTGGCGATCTTCTCGGCCAGCGCGATGATCTGCTTGGCGTGGGCGTCGTCCGCGTCCTTCAGGTTCTTCACGACCTGCTTCGCGCCGTGTCCGGCCTGCTCGTACATCTCCGAGACCGCCCTGGCGGCGTCCTTGCTGATGGTCCGGCCGACCCGCTGGGCGGCGTCCTCCAGGGCCTTGGCGATGGGGTGCGTCAACTGAACGACACCCCCGAGGTCGCCGTGGCGAAGGCACTCGCGTGGCCGGCCACCTGGTCGGAGTGGCGCTGGAGTTCGGCGGCGTGCGCGAGCATCCGGTCGGGGTCGACCCGGAAGCCCTGGCCGACCGCCCCGCCGCCTGCCGCCGCGCCGACCGCCGACTGCACGCCCTTGAACACCAGCCCGGTCAGCGCCCGGGTGACGGCCTCCTCCAGCGGGGCGACCGCCCGCTCCACCAGCATGCCGACCACCTGGTCCTCGGCCTCCTGGATGATCTCCTTGACGATCCGGCGCTGGACCTCGGCGAGCGCGGCCTCGGCCGCGGCGGAGGCGCCGAGGGTCACCACGGCGGTGGCTGCCGCGGCCGCCAGTTCGGCGGCCATGATGCCGAGTTGGGTGATGACCGCGAGTTTGGCCGCCACGATCACGTCGGCGGCGATGTCCAGCGCCGTGGCGGAGGCGTTGCAGACCTGGACGAGGTCGTCCATGTGGTCCTCGGACATCCGGGCCCAGCGCTCGGCCAGCTGCTCGTACGAACTGGCCTGGTAGGCGTCGGCCATGGCGCGGATGGTGGCGGTGGCCGCCTGGTGGGTGCCGTCGATGTTGACGGCGAACTGCCGTACGTGGTCGGCGAACTCGCGGACGCCGTCCTCGTTGACCTGCGGCCAGTTCAGGCCGAGCAGGTCCATCACGAAGACCAGTTCACCGGGTAGTTCGATGGCCATGAATGATGACCCCCCGTCATCGCTCCCGTGACACCTCGTCACTGATGAAGTGATGGTAGTACCAATCGCCGGGCCCCGACCCCGGACGTGGTGGGCTTCGGGGACGGGGCTCGTGACGGTTCGGTGGGCGCGGCGTGGCAGACGGGTCAGCCGCGGCGCCAGCGGTTGGTGATCGGGAGCCGGCGGTCGCGGCCGAAGCCCTTGGCGGAGATCTTCGGGCCCGGCGGGTACTGGCGGCGCTTGTACTCGGCGGTGTCGACCAGCCGGACGATCCGGTCGACCACCGCCGCGTCGAACCCGGCCGCCACGATCGCGTCCCGGCCCCGGTCGCCCTCCACGTACAGGTCGAGGACGGTGTCCAGCAGGTCGTAGTCGGGCAGCGAGTCGCTGTCCTGCTGGTCCGGGCGCAGCTCGGCCGACGGCGGCTTGACGATGGTGTTCTCCGGGATCGGCGGCACCTCGCCGCGGCGGACGGCCTCCTCGTTGCGCCAGCGGGCCAGCCGGAACACCAGCGACTTGTAGACGTCCTTGATCGGCCCGTACGCGCCCACCGAGTCGCCGTACAGCGTGGAGTAGCCGACCGCCAGCTCGCTCTTGTTGCCCGGCGCGAGCACGAGGTGGCCCTCCTGGTTGGAGATCGCCATCAGCAGGGTGCCGCGCAGCCGGGACTGCAGGTTCTCCTCGGCCAGGCCGGTCAGGCCGAGCGACGCCATGTACGCGTCGAACATGGGGGCGATCGGCACCGTCCGGAGGGCGAGGCCGGTGCGCGCCGCGAGGTCGGCGGCGTCGTCCCGGGAGTGCTGCGAGGAGTACCGGCTGGGCATCGAGACGCCGTGCACGTTCCCGGCGCCGACCGCGTCCACGGCGATCGCCGCGACCAGCGCCGAGTCGATGCCGCCGGAGAGGCCGATCAGCACCGAGCCGAAGCCGTTCTTGCGGACGTACGCCCGGGTGCCGGTGACCAGTGCGGCGTAGATCTCGGCCTCGTCCTCGAGCCGTGGTGCGACCCCGCCGGCCACCGGGACGGCGGGCGCGGGCAGCGGCTCGCCGCCGAGGTCGGTGCGGGCCAGGCGCAGGCCCGCGCCCAGCAGCTGCCCGTCGGGGTGCGCGGCGGTGGCGGCCGGCAGGTCGAGGTCGATCAGCAGCAGCCGCTCCTCGAACTGCGGGGCCCGGGCCAGCACCTCGCCGCCGGGGGTGACCACCAGCGAGTCGCCGTCGAAGACCAGCTCGTCCTGGGCGCCGACCATGTTGACGTAGGCCAGCGTGCAGCCCGCCTCGGCGGCGCGGCGGCGGACCAGCTCCAGCCGGACGTCGTCCTTGTCGCGCTCGTACGGCGAACCGTTGACCACCAGCAGCAGCCCGGCGCCGGCCTCGCGGGCGGCGGTCACCCGGCCGCCGTCCTGCCAGATGTCCTCGCAGATCGCCAGGGCGACGTCGACGCCGTGCAGGCGCAGCACCGGCAGCCGGTCGCCGGGGACGAAGTGGCGCCGCTCGTCGAAGACGCCGTAGTTGGGCAGGTGGTGCTTGGCGAACCGGGTGGCCACCCGGCCGCGGTGGAGGACCGCGGCGCAGTTCTGCGGTGCGCCGGCCGGGCGGCCGAGTGCGGGGGAGGGGTGCCCGGAGCGGCCCAGGTACCCGACCAGGACGGGCAGCTCGCCGAGCCCCTCGGCGGCGAGCCGCGCGGCCAGCGCGACCAGGGCAGACCGGGAGGCCTCCACGAACGAGTCGCGCAGCGCCAGGTCCTCGACGGGGTAACCCGTCAGGGCCATCTCGGGGAAGGCGGCGAGCCGGGCGCCGGCCTCGGCGGCCTGCCGGGCCAGGCGCACCACCTCCTCGCCGTTGCGGGCGAGGTCACCGACCCAGGGGTCGATCTGGCACAGGGCGAGACGGAGATTCGGCATGCCCGGGAGTGTAATCGTCAACCTGACGCTATGTCCCGGCCGGGGGGTACGTTCCGAGCGGGGATCCGCCATGATGGGACCAGTCGCCACGGTGGCCGGTTCCGGACGTAACACGGGCGTAAAGAGCAGAGGTGAGACTGTCCCCATGGGCAAGCAGCAGGAGTTCGTGCTTCGTACGCTCGAAGAGCGTGACATCCGTTTTGTCCGGCTGTGGTTCACCGACGTGCTCGGGTTCCTGAAGTCGGTCGCGGTCGCTCCGGCCGAGCTGGAACAGGCCTTCGAGGAAGGCATCGGGTTCGACGGCTCGGCGATCGAGGGCTTCGCCCGGGTCTACGAGTCCGACATGATCGCCAAGCCGGACCCGACCACCTTCCAGATACTGCCGTGGCGCTCGGAGACCCCGGGCACCGCCCGGATGTTCTGCGACATCATGATGCCGGACGGGTCGCCCTCCTACGCCGACCCGCGGTTCGTGCTCAAGCGCACGCTGGAGAAGGCCTCGGCGCAGGGCTTCACCTTCTACACCCACCCGGAGATCGAGTTCTTCCTGCTGAAGAACCTCCCGGGCGACGGCACCCCGCCCATCCCGGCCGACCAGTCCGGCTACTTCGACCACACCCCGCGAGGCGTCGGCCACGACTTCCGCCGCCAGGCCATCACCATGCTGGAGTCGATGGGCATCTCGGTGGAGTTCTCCCACCACGAGGGCGCCCCCGGCCAGCAGGAGATCGACCTGCGGTACGCGGACGCGCTCTCCACCGCCGACAACATCATGACCTTCCGCCTGGTCATGAAGGAGGTCGCGCTGGAGCAGGGCGTGCACGCCAGTTTCATGCCCAAGCCGTTCTCCAACTTCCCCGGCTCGGGCATGCACACCCACCTCTCGCTGTTCGAGGGCGACCGCAACGCCTTCCACGAGTCGGGCGCCGAGTACCAGCTCTCCAAGGTCGGCCGCTCCTTCATCGCCGGCCTGCTCAAGTACGCCGCGGAGACGGCCGCGGTCACCAACCAGTGGGTCAACTCCTACAAGCGGATCTGGGGCGGCTCGCAGCGCACCGCGGGCGCCGGCGGCGAGGCGCCCTCGTACGTCTGCTGGGGGCACAACAACCGCTCGGCGCTGATCCGGGTCCCGATGTACAAGCCCGGCAAGCAGGGCTCCACCCGGGTCGAGGTCCGCTCGCTGGACACCGGCTGCAACCCCTACCTCGCCTACGCGGTGGTGCTGGCCTCCGGCCTCAAGGGCATCGAGGACGGCCTCGAACTCCCGCCGGGCGCCGACGACGACGTCTGGGCGCTCAGCGACGCCGAACGGCGGGCGCTCGGCATCCAGCCGATGCCGCAGAACCTGGGCGAGGCGATCGACCTGATGCAGCGCAGCGAACTGGTCGCCGAGACGCTCGGTGAGCACGTCTTCGACTTCTTCCTGCGCAACAAGCGCCAGGAGTGGGAGGAGTACCGCTCCGAGGTCACCCCCTTCGAGCTGCGCAAGAACCTCCAGGTGCTGTAACCGCAGGTCAGGGCAGTACAGAACGCACGAAGCCCCGCGGGCCGACGGATCACATCCGTCGCCCCGCGGGGCTTTTCCACGGCGTACGGGCACGCGGGCACCCGCTCCGCTCCGGCGCGACGGCCCGGTGCCGCTCCGCGCCGGGCAACCGCACCTGCCGGACGGTCCGCACAGCCCGTACGGCCGCACCAACCGCCGGCCCTGCACCGGGCCAGGCGCCCTCCGCGGGCGGCCGTCCGGGTCCGCCCCGTGAGGCCGGCCGCCGTGATGGTCACGGCGGCCGGTGGCGCACCCGTGCCGGCGCGGGGCGGTATCGCGGCCGTAGCCGCCCGATGAAGCGGCTCGTCCGGGCCCCGACTCCCTTGCGCGGGGCCGCCGTTGCGGCCCCGCTGCCTGCCCGGCGCGCGCCGACGCGATACGCGCGCGCTATCGACGCCTCCTAACGTCTCGAACGGATCTCGGGCCCCGGCGCGGGCCCGACGGCGCAACCCCCTTGCCCGGTACCGGCACCGGCACCGGGATGGGGGCGGCGCCGGTCCTCCACCGAACCGGAAGGAGCCATCGCATGGCATCCGTCGTCAAGACCCGGAACACCGCCACCCGCCTGCTCACGGCCGCCGCCGTGCTGAGCGGCCTGGTGCTGGGCGCCGCACAGGCCCACGCGGCAACCCCGCCGCCCCCCAACGAGGCGCCGGCGGCCACCGCTGCCGCGCTGCCCGTGGTGGACATGGAGGCCACCGTGCTGGCCGCCCAGATCGACCCCCGACGCGCAGACAGCACGCTGACCCCGGGGGCCAAGGACTCGGTCCTCGCCGTCGAGCGGGCCCTGCAGGCCCGCAACCTCCTGGACGCCCGCTGGGTGGACGGGTACTTCGGCACCACCACCATCGCGGCCTACGCCGCCTTCCAGCGCTCCCTCGGCTACACCGGCCTGGACGCCAACGGACTGCCCGGCGCCTCCTCCCTCGCCGCCCTGGGCCAGGGCCGTTTCACCGTCACCCACCAGATCGGGCCGGGCGCGAAGCTGCAGCGCGACGGATACACCGTCGACACCCGCACCCAGAACATGCTCACGGAGGCCGAACGCCTGCTGGGCTTCCACCTGACCCTGGCCCAGGGCTCCTACAACCCCGGCGGCGATCCCACCTCGGCGGGCACCCATGACGGCGGTGGCGTCGTGGACATCAACATCGACGGCATGTCGACTGCCACCCGCACTTCTGTGGCGAAGGCACTGCGCCAGGTCGGGTTCGCCGCCTGGGTCCGCAACCCCAGCCAGGGCGACTGGCCGTGGCACATCCACGCCGCCGCGATCAGCGACACCGATCTGTCCACCCAGGCCCAGAACCAGACCGGTGACTACTACCTCGGCCTCAACGGCCTGGCGAACCACGCCGCCGACGACGGCCCGCGCATCCCCATCCAGACCTGGGAGGAGTACCAGCGCACCCACTGACCGCGCACCCGGCACCACCCGAGCACGACCGGCCCACCCGTCGGTGACACGTCACGAACAGAGAAAACCATGAAGAACATACGCACCATGCTCACCGTCGCCGGCACCTCCCTGGCCATGGCCGTTCCCCTCGTCGCCGCCACCTCCGCCCCCGCGTTCGCCGCGTCCCGCGACGGGGTCTGCGACGCCGGCGAGTTCTGCTACTACTACAACAGCGACGAGGCCGGCTCGGTCTCCGACTTCACCGGCTCCGTCAGCGACCTCGGGGACACCCAGCCGACCTGCTACGAGTTCAAGGGCGCCGGCTCCGGCCAGGGCGTCTGCGTCAAGAACAACGCCGCATCGGTGTGGAACCGCACCGGGCAGACCGTCCGCGTCCACTTCAACAGCGGCTACGGCGGCGCCGGCCAGGACTTCGCCCCCGGCGCCAAGGGCAACCTCAACTCCACCCTGAAGAACAACGAGGCCTCCCACCAGTTCCTCGGCGACAACGGCGGCAGCCAGCGCCCCGCCGACGACTTCGACCACGCCACCCGCGGCTTCGCCGCCGACAACTGCACCGCCTTCGCGGCGTACCGCATCGCCACCCGCCTCGGCGTCCCGAACTTCAGCAACTCCTACGGCGGCACCACCTGGGGCAACGCCCGGACCTGGGACGACGCCGCCCGCCGCGCCGGCGTCACCGTCAACACCACCCCCGCCGTCGGCGCCATCGCGGTCAACGACGTCCACGACCTCGGCCACGTCGCCTACGTCAACGCCGTCTACTCCGACGGCTCATTCGACGTCGAGGAGTACAACTGGAACAAGCGCCTCGCCTACGGCACCCGCAGCCACGTCCACATCAGCAACGCACAGTCCGACTTCCAGTGGATGCTCCACTTCTGAGCAACCACGCGGCGGGCCCCGGGAGTCCGGGCAGCGGCAGGCCCCCGCGGGCGACGGGACGTTCCGTCACCCGCGGGGGCCGCCCGGGTCCCGGGCGGCCGGCCGGGGGTCAGCCGGCGGAGCCGGACCAGATGACGTCCTTGCGCTGCATCCCCGCGCCGTAGGTGAACTGGACGGTGAACGGGTCGGCCGCGTCGTTCGGCAGGGCGTACGCCTCCAGGCTGGTGGTCTCCTGGCCGGGGGCGAGGGAGTCGGCGAGGAACTTCGCCCGGCCGCTGCCGTCGTGGAAGGGGAAGGCGAGGCGGCCCGCGGAGTCGTGGACGAAGGGCGACCCCGACCCGTAGAGCGAGACCTGCGCCGGACCGGTGTTGACGACGGTGATCCGCACCTGCACGATCCTGGTGCCGGCGGGGACCTTGAACACGGTCTCGTTCGGGACGAACGGCTCCGGCGCGGCCGTGGTGACCTTCAGCCCGTCCTCGTAGGTGTAGGACTGACCGAACGGCAGGCGACGGGCCCGCTCGTCCGCGGCCTTCTTCTCCTGCTCGGCCGCCAGCTTCTGCCGGGCGGCCTCGAGCCGTTCGCGGTCCTTCGCCGCCTGCTCGTCGGCGCGGGCGCTCGCTTCGGCCGCCTCGACCCGCAGCTCCTCGTTGACCGAGTGCAGGCGCACCGCGATGAACACCCCGGTGCCCACCGAGATCAGCAGCCCGGTGACGCCCAGGACGACGCCCGCCAGCGCCGCGCCCCGGTTGGTCGCCCGGCCCTTGCGTACCAGCCCCAGCCCGATGGCGCCGAAGACCACGGCGAGCAGGGCCGGCAGCCAGGACAGCCAGAACAGGATGAGGAGCAGGCTGAGGACGGTCCCGGTGATCCCGAGCACCATGGCCGCGACGCCGAGGCCGTTGCGCGGCTCCGCCGCCGGCACCGGGTACGGCGGCCAGTACGGCACACCCGGCCCCGGTCCGGCGGCGGCCGGGTCCCGGTCCGGCGCCGTGCCCTCGCCCTGCCACGGGGCCGGCGGCGCCCACGGGTCGGCGGCGGCTGCCGGTTCCCCGGCGGGCTGCGGGCTGTCGGGCGGGGCGGGAGTGGTCATGCGAACCCTTCGGGCAGGCGGGGACGGTGAGCGGTCGGGCGGGGGTCCCGACGCCGAAGTCTGTCCGGATCCCGCGGTGGCGGCGACCCGATTTTCCGGCCGGCGGGTTCGTCGACGATCTTCGGCGGGTGATCAACGTACCGGTGTCCGGTCGCGGCCCGGACACCGCGCCCGCGCCGCGGGCGGTCCGGGCCGCGGGGCGTTGCAGCGCGTGTCGGCTTGTGAACCGTCCGTGCGCGGGGTGGGGTGGGGGCTCAGGGTGGATCGGGCGCGGCGGGAGGCCGGTCGGCATGGCTCAGGTGGCGCGGGAGCAGCGGTGGCGTGGACGGGTGCGGGTGGCGGCCGGTGCCGGTGGTGACCTGCTGATCGCGTTCGGGGTGCTGCTGGCGCTGTTCGCCTGCTACTCGCTGTGGTGGACGGACGTGGTGGCGGACCGGCGGGCCGAGCGGGCCGGCGACCTGCTGCGGCGGACCTGGTCGGCCGCCGCGCCCGCGGGCCGGGCGGTCCCGCCCGCGCGCGGTGCCGGGATCGGCTTCCTGCACGTGCCCGCGATGGGGCGGGACTACCAGGTGCTGATCAGGCTGGGCACCGACGAGGACACCCTCGCCGAGGGGGTGGCGGGGGTCTATACCGAGCCGTACCCCGCGGCGATGCCGTGGGACGCGCAGGGCAATGTCGCACTGGCCGCGCACCGGGACGGCCACGGCGCCAAGTTCCACGACCTGGACGCGGTGGAACCGGGTGACGCGGTGGTGGTGGAGACCCGCGACAGCTGGTACGTCTACCGGGTGGACGGGGTGCTGCCGCAGACCTCGGAGTACGACACGGGGGTGATCGCGCCGGTGCCGGTGGGCTCCCCGTACCACGCGCCGGGCCGCTACATCACGCTGACGACCTGTACGCCGGTGTACACCTCCGACTACCGGATGGCGGTCTGGGGCAGCCTGGTGCGGGTCGACCCGGTGGACGCGGCGCGCACGCCGCCGGCCGAGCTGCGCTGATCCGAGGGCCGCGGAGGCCCTGGGGGCCTGAGCGGGGCCCAGGAGGCCTCAGGGGGAGGGGTGTTCGATGGTGAGCAGGTCGGCCTCCAGCCTGACCGGGTCGCGGCCGACCGGCGGGGAGTGGAAGGAGCCGTCGCTGATCGACAGGTTGAGGATCAGGTAGGCGGCGAAGTCCTCGCCCACGCCGGTGCCGTCGGAGAACGCCTCGGTGAGCCGGTCGGGTTCGGCCCCGATGTACCAGGTGGTGTTGTCGGCGCCGAACCGCGCCCCCACGTATATCCAGCGGCCCGCACCGACGTTGGCGTCGCGGTAGACGGTGCTGCCGGAGCGTACGTGGTTGACGAACTCGATCTGGTCGGGCCGGTCCGCGTACCACTCGAAGACGTCCATCTCGTTGCCGCCGTCGCGCCAGGTCCACAGGCACGGCCAGGCGCCGGTGTCGGCGGCGGGCAGCCGGACGTGGACCATCACCAGGTCGCCGGTGCGGACCATGGCCCCGCTGCCGCCTGAGTCGCAGGAGTCGCCGGTGGTCACCAGGCCGGTGTTCCAGTGGCCGTCGGGCTGCGGGGTGGCCGTGATGACCAGGTGGCCGGAGGCGGTGCTGAGGGAGTCGGTGGTGAGCCGGTCGTACTTCCAGCTGTTGGGGTTCTCGGTGCAGCCGGCGTACGCGCCGGTCTGCCAGCCCCAGGCGTGGCCGGGGCCGAGGTCCAGGGTCCGGAAGTCCTCGGCCAGGACCGAGCGGGTCGCGAGCTGCCGGGCGGCGGCGAGGGCCGCGGAGGGGGCGGCGGCCTGGGCGGGCGCGGTGGCGAGGGAGGCGGAGACGGTGATCGCGGCCGCCAGGAGAAGTCGGGTAGCCATGGCGCTCACGATCCTCGGGGGTGGGCGGTTCTGCGCTGAGGCAGAGCTGTCCGGATGAATCTGGCGGGACGGGCGCGCGGGTGCTCCGTCCACGGTGTGGTTATTGGCTGATCGCCAGTTCGCCCGTGGTACATGTTATTCCGACCTGCACCGGGCGTAATCCTCGAACAAGGGGTGAATTCCGTTCGAGTGCAGGGCGTGAAATCCCGGAAGCTGCCCATTCGGAACGGCCTGAAAAGGATTGACCTATGTATGCTCTCGCTCACACCGGCGTCGCCTCTCTGGCCCTGCTGGCGGTCGGCGGTGCCAGCTCCGCGATCGGTGCGGCCGTGAAGTGGTTCGCGCGCCGGTGACCGAATCGCTCACGGTGCTGATCCCGGCACACAACGAGGCGGACTTCATCGCTGACGCGGTGAGGTCCGCCTTGGGTCAGACCGCCCGTCCCGAGACCGTCCTGGTGATCGCGGACTCCTGCACCGACGACACCGCCGGGATCGCCCGGGGGCTCGGCGCGGCCGTCCGGGAGGTGTCCCGGCAGAGCAAGCCCGAGTCGCTGAACATCGCGCTGGCCGAGGTGACCACCGAGTACGTGGCGCTGCTGGACGCCGACGGCTACTTCGCCTCCGACGACGTGCTGGCGACCTGCCTCGCGCAGATGCGCGAGAACGGCCACGGCGGCGTCTGCATGTCCGTCACCCCGCACAGCGTCAAGGGCCTGTTCCAGCGGTCGCGGACGATCGAGTGGGCGGCCGCGCACCGGATGTCGCGGACCGTGGAGTCCTGGCACGGGTGGGTGGCGGTGCTGTCGGGCTGCGCCGGGGTGTACCGCACCGACGCGGTCCGGGAGGTCGGCGGCTGGTCCACCGACAGCCTCTGCGAGGACGTCGAGCTGGCGCTCAGGATGAACCGCTCGGGACACGCGGCCGGCTTCGTGCCGGGTGCGTACGTGTGCGTCCGGGACCCGGGCAGCTGGGGCGTGTACTGGCGCCAGACGCACCGCTGGGCGGCCGGCTGGGCGCAGGCCCTGCACAAGCACCGCGGCCTGTTCTTCCGCAGCTGGGGATTTACCAAGGTGTTCGGCGCGATGCTGGTGGACAGTGCGCTGATGGCGTTCGGATATCTCTCGCTCCTTTATCATCTGATCACCGGATTCACCCATTTCGATACCGTCCGGTGGCTCGGCTGGTGGTTCCTGATGATGCTCGCGCTGACCCTCGGGACGGCCACCGTGCAGATCGGGTTCCGCAAGGCGGTCACCTGTTATCCGGCTTATCTGGTGGTCGGCACGATGGGCACCCTGCTCTCGCTGTGGGTGATGTTCCGGGAATGGGTGCTCGGCCGGCACCTGACGTCCTGGACCGGCCGGCAGGCCCGCCGGACGGTGATCACCCGGATGTCCGGGGACCGCAGACGGTGCCTCACCTCCGCCGGACTGCTCGGGGGCGCCGTCGCGGCGGCCGCCGGGTCCGTGCTGCGCCGCGAGGACCTGCTGCTGGCGGGTGCCGGGGTGGCGGCCGTGGTGCTGCTGGCGCCGGTGTTCCACCGGCTGCTGGTGGGCGCCGTACAGGCGGGCCGGCCGGTCGCCGGGGCGCTGCCCGCCGCCGGGCCGGGGGAGCGCGCGGGAGCGACGGGATCGTAGGCTCATAACTCGTAGGCTCATAGGCCCGCGCACCGCGCGCGGGTCTACCGCCGTACCGGAGGGGCCATGGCACTGGAGGATCGGTCCGGCAGCCGGACCAGCCGCCCGGAGATCCGCCTGGTCCGACGCGGGTTCACCGACCCCGAACACGCCCTGCGGCTGCTCGCCGAACCGGCGCTGCACGGACTGGCCGCCGACCCGGTCCTGATCGACGCCCTCGGCTCCACCGCCGACCCCGACCTCGCCCTGCGCGGCCTCGCCCACCTGCTGGAGGCCCTCGACGAGCCCGAACGGGCCGCCCTGCGCGACACCCTGACCGGCTCCAAACCCCTGCGCGACCGGCTGCTCGGCACCCTCGGCGCCTCCGCCGCGCTCGCCGACCACCTGGCCCGCCACCCCCGCGACTGGCACGCCCTGGTCACCTTCGAACAGCGCGACATGCACCCCGGCCAGGCCGAGTTCCGGCGCGAACTCGCCGAACGGGTCCGCGCCGCCGCGCCGCCCGCCCGCCCCGACGCCCTGCGCGCCGCGTACCGGCGCTGCCTGCTCACCATCGCCGCCCGCGACCTGAGCGGCACCACCGACCTGCCGCAGACCTCCGCCGAACTCGCCGACCTGGCCGGCGCCACCCTGCAGACCGCCCTCGACCTCGCCGCCGACGAGGACCAGGAGGCCGCCGCGGACTGCCGGCTCGCCGTGATCGGCATGGGCAAGTGCGGCGGCCGCGAACTCAACTACGTCTCCGACGTCGACGTGATCTTCGTGGCCGAGCCCGCCGACGGCGTCGAGGAGCAGCGCGCCACCCGGGCCGCCACCCGGCTCGCCGCCCGCACCATGCGGCTGTGCTCCGACACCACCGGCGAAGGCACCATCTGGCCCGTCGACGCCAACCTGCGCCCCGAGGGCCGCAACGGGCCGCTGGTGCGCACCCTCGCCAGCCACCTCGCCTACTACCAGCGCTGGGCCAAGACCTGGGAGTTCCAGGCCCTGCTCAAGGCCCGCCCGGTGGCCGGGGACGCCGACCTCGGCGCCGCCTACGCCGAGGCCATCGCCCCGCTGGTGTGGCAGGCCGCCGCCCGGGAGAACTTCGTCACCGACGTCCAGCAGATGCGCCGCCGGGTCGTCGACGCGATCCCCGCCACCGAGGTCGGCCGGCAGCTCAAGCTCGGACCCGGCGGCCTGCGCGACGTCGAGTTCGCCGTCCAGCTGCTCCAGCTGGTGCACGGCCGCACCGACCCCACGCTGCGCAGCGGCAACACCCTCCAGGCGCTGGCCGCCCTGAGCGACGGCGGCTACGTCGGCCGGGCCGACGCCGCCTCGCTCGACGCCGCCTACCGCTTCCTGCGCGCCCTGGAGCACCGGATCCAGCTCCACCGGCTGCGCCGCACCCACCTGGTCCCCACCGACCCGGACGACCTGCGCCGGCTCGCCCGGTCGCTCTCCCCGCTGATCAACGACGACACCCGGGCCGACCCGGTCGCCGCGCTGGACCGGGAGTGGAAGCGGCACGCCGTCGAGGTCAGGCGGCTGCACGAGCGCTTGTTCTACCGGCCGCTGCTGGACGCGGTCGCGGAGCTCCCGGCCGGCGCCGCCGCCCTGGACCACGCGGCGCTCGGGCCCGCCGGACTGACCCCGGCCGCCGCCAGGGCCAGGCTGGAGGCGCTCGGCTACGCCGACCCCGCCGCCGCCCTGCGCCACCTCACCGCGCTGGCCTCCGGCGTCAGCCGCAAGGCGGCCATCCAGCGCACCCTGCTGCCGGTCCTGCTCGGCTGGTTCGCCGACTCCGCCGACCCCGACGCCGGCCTGCTCAACTTCCGGCAGGTCTCCGACGCCCTCGGCCGCACCCCCTGGTACCTGCGGCTGCTGCGGGACGAGGGCGCCGCCGCCGAGCGGCTGGCCCGGGTCCTGTCGGCCGGCCGGCTCGCCCCCGACCTGCTGCTGCGCGCCCCCGAGGCGGTCGCCATGCTGGGCGACCCGCAGGGCCTGGTGCCGCGCGGCCGGCCCGCCCTGGAGCAGGAGATCCTGGCGGCCGTCGGCCGAGCCCCCACCGCCGCCGCCGGGGTGGCCGCCGCCCGCGCGGTGCGCCGCCGGGAGCTGTTCCGCACCAGCGCCGCCGACCTGCTCGGCCGTCTCGACCCGGACCCGGCGCGCGCCCTGGACGCCGCCGGCGAGGCGCTCACCGCGCTCAACGCCGCCACCCTGCAGGGCGCGCTGCGGGCCTGCATCGCGGGGTGGGAGGCGGCCAACGGCGAACTGCCGACCCGGCTCGCGGTGATCGCGATGGGCCGGTTCGGCGGCCACGAGCTCGGCTACGGCTCCGACGCCGACGTCCTGCTGGTCCACGAGCCGCTGCTCGGCATGCTCGACGAGGACGCCGCCCGGGCCGCCCACGCCGTCTGCAACGAACTGCGGACCCTGCTCGCCGCCCCCGCCACCGAACCCCCGCTGCTGGTCGACGCCGACCTGCGCCCGGAGGGCCGGCAGGGCCCGCTGGTGCGCACCCTGGCCTCCTACGAGGCGTACTACCGGCGCTGGTCGCACGTCTGGGAGAGCCAGGCCCTGCTGCGGGCCGAGCCGGTGGCGGGCGACCCGGAGCTCGGGGAGCGGTTCCGGGCGCTGATCGACCCGCTGCGCTACCCGGGCGGCGGGGTGCCCGAGCGGGACCTGCTGGAGATCCGCCGGATCAAGGCCCGGATCGAGTCCGAACGGCTGCCGCGCGGGGCCGACCCCACCACCCACACCAAGATCGGGCGCGGCGGGCTGGCCGACGTCGAGTGGACGGTCCAGCTGCTCCAGCTCCGGCACGGCCACGCGCTGCCGGAACTGCGCACCACCCGGACCAGGGCGGCGCTGGCGGCCGCCGCCGGGGCGGGCCTGGTCGACGCCGAGGACGCCGGGGTGCTGGACGCCGCCTGGGTGCTCGCCTCCCGGGTGCGCAGCGCGGTGATGCTGGTCCGCGGCCGGGCCGGGGACTCCTTCCCCGGCGACCCGCGCGAGCTGTCCGGGGTGGCCCGCTACCTGGGCTACGGGGCGGGTCACAGCGGGGAGCTGGTCGACGACTACCGGCGCACCACCCGGCGGGCCCGCGCGGTGGTGGAGCGGCTGTTCTACGGGCCGTAGCGGCGCCGCCGCCCGGCCGGCGCCCGGTGTCCCGGGAACGGCGGAGCCCCACCGGAGCGGGTCCGGTGGGGCTCGGTGCTGCGGGCGGGCGGCCGGGGCTCAGCGGCGGGCGGCGCCGACCTGATCGCTCACCCACTGCTCGGGGACGGTGACCTCCTTGTCCGCGGCGGCGCCGGGGACCCTGGGCAGCTGGTAGGCCCAGACGTGGTAGATCAGCCGGGCGGCGGTGAAGCCGACGGCCAGGCACAGCGCGCCGCCGACGGCGTCCATCCAGAAGTGGTTGGCGGTGGAGATGATCACGACCAGGGTGGCCGCCGGGTACAGCAGGCCGAGCAGCCGCACCCAGAGCGGGCGGGCCAGGAAGAAGATGGTCAGACCGCACCAGAGCGACCACCCGATGTGCATCGAGGGCATCGCCGCGTACTGGTTGGAGACGTGCGCGCCGGCGCCGGAGGCCATCGAGCCCCAGGTGTGGTGGGCGGTCACGGTGTCGATGAAGCCGCCGCCGGTCATCAGCCTGGGCGGGGCCAGCGGGAAGAAGTAGAAGCCGACCAGGGCGATCCCGGTGGTCACGAAGAGCACCGTGCGGGCCGCCGCGTAGCGGCCGGGGTGCGAGCGGTACAGCCAGACCAGCACGCCGATGGTGACGATGAAGTGCAGCGTGGCGTAGTAGTAGTTCATCCCCACGATCAGCCAGCCGACCGAGTCGACCGCGTGGTTCACCGAGCGCTCGACGGCGACGCCGAGGGTGCGCTCGAAGTCCCATATCCAGGTCGCGTGGTGCTGGGCGATCGAGGCCTGCTCGGGGACGGCGTTGCGGACCAGGGAGTACAGCCAGTAGCTGATCCCGATCAGGGCGAGTTCGAACCAGAGCCGGGGCCGGGCGGGCCGTCTGCGCTGCTCCCGCACCCGGCCGCGCAGGGCCGCGCTCGGTGACTGGGCTGCGCGGGTGGCTCCGTCCGGCTGCCCGCCCACGTGGGCGCAGCCAGGGACGGAACCGCCGGTGCGCGCCGTGGCGCGCTCGGCGCCCGGTGCGTGGATCTCGGTCGGTTCCCCCATGGACGAGAAGTCTGCCAGACGTCCCGTGGCCGCCTGCTCATCCTCTGGTCGGGGATTCTTCACCGACCGTCCCCCTGCGGGGGTACGGGTAGAAGAGGTATGGGGACGCATATCGACCATTGTTGCTCGGGGGTAACCGGCGGTCGAACGCGGGTGGCCAAACTTGACCTGGACTTTGGCCGAGAGGTGTCGCGGGGCCCAACGATCGAGGCCCGCCGGGGGTCAGGTGTCCGGCGGGCCGGGTACGACTCTGCTGCCTTCGCAACGGTTCGGTCAAGACCCTGCTTGCAACATTTTCAGCATCTTGCTGAAACATATTTCAGCGCGCTACGGTCCGGCCACTCACAGACGAGCCGCATCGAGGGAGAGCCAGCCGTGGCCGAAGTCCCGCCCCGCCCGCCCCGGAGCACGACACCCCACCGCAGACCCGGCCGAGCCGCCGTCCTGCTCGCCGCGGCCCTGACCGCCGCCACGCTCGGCGCCGCCCCCGCGTTCGCCGCCGCACCCCCCGCGCCGCCGTCCGACGCCGCACTCGCGGCGACGGCGGGCCGGCACGACCTCACCAGGGAGCAGTTCTACTTCGTCCTGCCGGATCGTTTCGCCAACGGTTCGACCGCCAACGACACCGGCGGCATCACCGGAGGCCGCCTGGACAACGGCTTCGACCCCGCCGACAAGGGCTTCTACCACGGCGGCGACCTCAAGGGCCTGATCGACCGCCTCGACTACATCCAGGACCTCGGCACCACCGCGATCTGGCTCGCCCCGATCTTCAAGAACAAGCCGGTCCAGGGCACCGGCGACCAGGCCTCGGCCGGCTACCACGGCTACTGGATCACCGACTTCACCCAGGTCGACCCGCACTTCGGCACCAACGCCCAGCTCAAGGAGCTGATCGCGAAGGCGCACGGCAAGGGCATCAAGGTCTTCTTCGACGTCATCACCAACCACACCGCCGACGTCATCGACCACCAGGAGACGTCCAGCGCCTACCGCTCCACCGGCGCCTACCCGACCCTGGACACCGACGGCCACCCCGTCGACGAGACCGCCCTCGCCGGCAGCGGCGCCCGGTGGCCCGCGGTCACCGCCGACTCCTTCCCGTACCGCCCGGTGCTGCGCAGCAAGGCCGACGCCACCGCCAAGACCCCGTCCTGGCTGAACGACCCCGCGCTCTACCACAACCGCGGCGACTCGACCTTCGCCGGCGAGTCCGCCACCGAGGGCGACTTCTCCGGCCTCGACGACCTCGACACCCAGAACCCCAAGGTGGTCGAGGGCTTCAAGAAGGTCTACCAGCAGTGGGTCGCGGAGACCGGCGTCGACGGTTTCCGGATCGACACCGTCAAGCACGTGGACATGGCCTTCTGGCAGAACTGGGCGCCCGCGCTCAAGAAGTACGCCGCCGACCAGGGCGACAAGCGGTTCTTCATGTTCGGCGAGGTCTACTCCGGCGACCCGGCCGTCACCTCGCCGTACGTCACCCAGGGCAAGCTGCAGGCCACCCTGGACTTCCCGTTCCAGCAGGCCGCCCGCTCGTACGTCTCGCAGAACGGCTCCGCCGCGGCGCTGGCGGAGCTCTACCGGCAGGACTACCGGTACACCACCGCCGACACCGACGCCTACGAGCTGCCGACCTTCCTCGGCAACCACGACATGGGCCGGATCGGCTCCTTCCTGCGCGCCGACGACCCCGCCGCCACCCCCCAGCAGCTGCTGGACCGCGACCGCTTCGCCAACGAGCTGCAGTTCCTCACCCGCGGCCAGCCCGTCGTCTACTACGGCGACGAGCAGGGCTTCACCGGCGCGGGCGGCGACAAGGACGCCCGGCAGGACCTGTTCGCCTCGAAGACCCCCTCGTACAACACCGACCCGGTGATCGGCGGCACCCCCGGCTCCGCCGACCGCTACGGCCGCACCGGCCCGCTCTACCAGGACATAGCCGCCCTCGCGAAGCTCCGCAAGGACCACCCGGCGCTCGCCGACGGCGCCCAGCGGGAGCGGTACGCCGCCGACGGGCCCGGCGTGTACGCCTTCTCCCGGACCGACGCCGCCCAGCAGGTCGAGTACCTGGTCGCCGTCAACAACGCGGCCGAGCCGAAGACCGTCACCCTGGACACCTACTCGGCCGGCATGGCCTTCGACCGGCTCTACCCCTCGGCCGGGCAGCGGCTCACCACCGGCGCCGACAAGCGGCTCACCGTGACCGTGCCGCCGCTGTCGTCGGTGGTGCTGCGCGCCGCCGGGCGGATCGCCGCCCCGGCCGCCGCCCCCGCGGTCACCCTGACCCCGCCCGCCGACGGCGCCACCGGGACCGTCACCCTCGCCGCCCAGGTCCCCGGCGGCGGCCTCGACCGGGTGAGCTTCGCCGCCCAGGTCGGCAACGGGCCCTGGCGCACCCTCGGCACCGCCGACAACGGCGACTACCGGGTCACCCAGGACCTCGGCGCCACCGCACCCGGCACGGTGGTCCGCTACAAGGCCGTGGTCCGCGACTCCGCCGGCCACCTGCGCTCCGCCACCGCGAGCTTCACCACCGGCACCCCGGCGCCCAAGCCGGTGCCCACCGCCACCAGCCGCCCCTACGCGGTCGTCCACTACCAGCGCAAGGACGGCGACTACACCGGCTGGAACCTCTACGCCTGGGGCGACCTCGCCGACGGCGAGTCCACCCCCTGGCCGGCCGGCCATCCCTTCACCGGCCGCGACGCCTACGGCGCCTTCGCCTACGTCAGGCTCAAGGAGGGCGCCGCCGACCTCGGCTTCATCGTCGAGAAGGACGGCACCAAGGACGTCGACGCCGACCGGCACATCGACCTCGGCGCCACCGGGGAGGTCTGGCTCAAGGAGGGCGACCCCGCCGTCCGCACCGCCGACCCGGACCCGGTCCAGCCCGTCCCGGCCGGCACCGCCGTGATCCACTACCACCGCGCCGACGGCAGGTACGACGGCTGGGGCCTGCACGACTGGACCGGCGCCGCCACCCCCACCGACTGGGGCAGGCCGCTGCCGCCCGCCCGCACCGACGCCTTCGGCGCCGTCTTCGAGGTGCCGCTCGCCCCTGGCGCCACCACCCTCAGTTACATCCTGCACAACGGCAACGACAAGGACCTGCCCGCCGACCAGTCCCTCGACCTCAACGCCACCGGCCGCGAGGTGTGGATCCTCGGCGGCCAGGAGGGCTACCTGCTCCCGCAGGCCGCCGGCAGCAGCTCCCAGCTCGACCTCACCGCCGCCCGCGCCCAGTGGATCGACAGCAACACGGTCGTCGTCCCGCCCGGCTACGGCGCCGGCGACGCCGCCCTGGCCGGCGGCACCAGCGCCCAGCTGGTCTACGACCCCGCCGGCGGCATCAAGGCCGACCACGGCACACTCGGCAAGCCCGGACAGTGGATCCGGCTCACCCCGCAGCCCGGCGGCCCGACCGCCGCCCAGAAGGCGAAGTACCCGCACCTGGCCGCCTACCGCGCCTTCACCGTCGACCCGCGCGACACCGCCAGGACCACCGCCGCCCTGCGCAGCCAGCTGCTGTTCACCGAGCACCTGCCGAACGGCGCCGTCCTCGCCGCCACCGGCGTGCAGATCGCCGGCGTCCTCGACGACCGGTACGCGGCCCAGGCCGCCGCCGTCCCGCTCGGCCCGGTGTACACCGCCGGCCGGCCCGAGGACTGGCTGCGCCGCGACCGCCGCCGGGTGACCCTCTCGCTGTGGGCGCCGACCGCCACCGACGTCTCGGTCCAGCTCTTCGACCGGGCCGCCGGCGGCACCCCGCGGACCGTCCCGCTGCGCCGCGACGAGACCACCGGGGTCTGGTCGCTCACCCGCGCCGCCCGCGAACTCGACGGCCGGTACTACCTGTTCCAGGTCAAGGTGTGGGCGCCGAGCGTCCAGCAGACGGTCACCAACACGGTCACCGACCCGTACTCGGTGGCGCTGTCCGCCGACTCCGGGCGCAGCCTGGTCACCGACCTCGCCGACCGCGCCAACAAGCCCGCGGGCTGGGACGCCCACGCCACCCCGCCGGCCGTCCCGGCCACCCGCCAGCAGATCCAGGAGCTGCACGTCCGCGACTTCTCGGCCGAGGACACCACCGTCCCCGCCCCCGAGCGCGGCACCTACCTGGCCTTCACCGAGTCGAAGTCGGCGGGCATGCAGCACCTGCGCGACCTCGCCAAGGCCGGGGTGACCACCGTCCACCTGCTGCCGACCTTCGACATCGCCACCATCCGGGAGCAGCGCGCCGAGCAGAAGCTGCCCGCCTGCGACCTCGCCTCGCTGCCCGCCGACGGCGAACGGCAGCAGGAGTGCGTGGCCGCCGTGCAGGCCGACGACGCGTACAACTGGGGCTACGACCCGCTGCACTACACGGTGCCCGAGGGCTCGTACGCCACCGACCCGGCCGGAACCGCGCGCACCGTGCAGTTCCGCGCGATGGTGCAGGCGATGCACGAGGCCGGGCTGCGGGTGGTGCTGGACGTGGTCTACAACCACACCGCCGCCGCCGGACAGGACCCGCACTCGGTGCTGGACAAGGTGGTGCCCGGCTACTACCAGCGGCTGAGCGACACCGGAAAGGTCACCACCGACAGCTGCTGCGCCGACACCGCGCCCGAACACGCCATGATGAACCGGCTGGTGGTCGACTCGGTGGTGACCTGGGCCAAGCAGTACCGGGTGGACGGCTTCCGCTTCGACCTGATGGGGCTGGACCCGAAGTCCACCATGCTGGACGTGCAGTCGGCGCTGCGTTCGCTGACCCGGCAGAAGGACGGCGTCGAGGGCAAGGACCTCTTCCTGTACGGCGAGGGCTGGAACTTCGGCACCGTCGCCGACGACGCCCGGTTCGTCCAGGCCACCCAGGCCAACATGGCGGGCACCGGCATCGCCACCTTCAACGACCGGATCCGCGACGCCGGGCGCGGCGGCAACTTCCAGCTCTCCTCGGCGCCGCAGCAGGGCTTCGCCTCCGGCCTGTACACCGATCCCAACGGCTCCGCCGACAACGGCACCCCCGAGGAGCAGAAGGCCCGGCTGCTGCACCAGATGGACCAGATCAAGGTCGGCCTGACCGGCAACCTGGCCGGATTCCGGTTCACCGACAGCGCGGGCAGGCCGGTCACCGGTGCGGGGGTCGACTACAACGGCTCGCCGACCGGCTACGCGGCCGCGCCCGGTGAGGCGGTGGAGTACCTGGACGCGCACGACAACGCCGACCTGTTCGACGCGCTCGCGTACAAGCTGCCGCCGGCCACCGCGCCCGCCGACCGGGCCCGCATGCAGGCCCTGGCACTGTCGCTGACGGCGCTCTCCCAGGGGCCGGGCTTCGCCCAGGCCGGCAGCGACCTGCTGCGCTCCAAGTCACTGGACGCCAACTCCTTCGACTCGGGCGACTGGTTCAACGCGATCCACTGGGACTGCCGCCAGGGCAACGGCTGGGGCCGCGGCGTGCCGATGGCCGCCGACAACAAGGCCATGTGGCCGTCCGCGAAGTCACTGCTGGCCGACCCGCGGCTGACCGTCGGCTGCGCGCAGACCGGGGCGAGCACCGCGCTGTACCAGCAGTTCCTGACGATCCGTCAATCCTCGCCGCTGTTCGCCCTGGACAGCGCCGAGCAGGTCCAGCGCCGGGTCTCCTTCCCGCTCTCCGGCACCGCCGGGGAGACCCCGGGTGTGATCACCATGCACCTGGACGGGACCGGGCTGCCGGGGGCGGCCAAGGGCCTCACGGTGGTCTTCAACGCCACCCCCGCCGCCCAGCGGCAGTCGGTGGCCGCCCTCGCGGGCAGCGCCGAGGCCCTGCACCCGGTGCAGGCGCAGGGCGGCGACCCGGTGGTCCGGCAGGCCGCGTTCGACCCGGCCAGCGGCACCTTCACGGTGCCGGCCCGGACGGTGGCGGTCTTCGTCCAGGGCTGACATCCGGCCAGTTCCGCACAGGGGTCCCGCCAGTGGCGGGGCCCCTGTGGCGTGGATGGCCGAAAACCGACCTCCCCGGCTTGAACAACATGACATGTACCGGCCCTTATGTGCACCCGACACCGACCGTACGTTCGGCCGGTCTACGCGTGCAGCGTGTCCGCTAGCTCAGCCGCTGTGCAACAGCAATGACATCCATCCCCACCAAACCTTGACCTCGACACCAACTCGCCCTTGCGGTGCCATTGTTGTTAATTGGCCAATCAGTGGCATGCATCTGTCATTCATGGTCCGTTTGCTGCCACGATTCCCCTCGCTGCAGCCGCGCGGGGCCCCACCCCCCGGTGCAGCGGATCCAGCGCACGTTCAGCGCTACCTGGCTCCACCCGCTCCTGATTGCACCGCACCCATCGCCGCGAACCAGCGGCAGGGCCCCCGCTGCGCCGCAACCCCGCGGCCAGGTTCTCTCCACCGGACGTGACCCCGCGCCGGTCGGATAAGGAGTCTGCATGACCCGCCACACCCATGTCCGGACGAGTCTGGCCGCCCTCGCCGCCACCACCGCGCTGCTGGTGACAGGCTTCCCGGTGGTCGCCGCCCAGGCCGCACCCGCCGCCCCGGCCGCGATCGCGCCCGCCGCCGCCCACGCCTCCGCGATCGCCGCCGCCGGCCAGCAGAGCGCCGCGCTGGCGCAGACCCTGGGCCTCGGCAGCCAGGAGAAGCTGGTCGTCAAGGACGCCTTCCGCGACGCCGACGGCACCCAGCACTTCCGCTACGAGCGCACCTACGCCGGACTCCCGGTGCTCGGCGGTGACCTGGTGGTGCACCAGACCTCCGGCGGTGTCGTCAAGGGTGTCGACAAGGCCACCCAGGCCTCCCTGACCGGCGTCAGCACCACCCCCGCGCTGGCCGCCCCCAAGGCCCAGGCCACCGCGCTCGCCGCCGAGGCCGGCTCCAGCCTGGAGAACGCCCCCCGCCTGGTCGTCTGGGCCGCCGACGGCAGCCCGCGCCTGGCGTACGAGACCGTGGTCTCCGGCAAGGAGGCCGACGGCACCCCGAGCAAGCTGCACGTGGTCACCGACGCCACCAGCGGTGCGGTCATCCACAGCTTCGAGGGCATCCAGACCGGCACCGGCCAGGGCGTCTTCGTCGGCAACGTCACCATCGGCACCACGCTGTCGGGTTCGACGTACCAGATGAAGGACACCACCCGCGGTGGGATGTACACCACCAACATGAACAACGGGACGTCCGGCAACGGCACCCTGTTCACCAAGTCCACCGACACCTGGGGCAACGGCCAGGCCAGCAACAAGGAGTCCGCGGCCGTCGACGCCCACTACGGCGTCGCGATGACCTGGGACTACTACAAGAACACCTTCGGCCGCAACGGCATCCGCAACGACGGTGTCGGCGCCTACAGCCGCGTCCACTACGACAACGGCTACGTCAACGCGTTCTGGGACGACTCCTGCTTCTGCATGACCTACGGCGACGGTGCCAACAACACCGCCCCGCTGACCGAGCTGGACGTGGCCGGCCACGAGATGAGCCACGGCGTCACCGCCGCCACCGCCAACCTCAACTACTCCGGCGAGTCCGGCGGCCTCAACGAGGCCACCTCGGACATCTTCGGCTCGATGGTGGAGTTCTACGCCAACATCCCGTCCGACAACCCGGACTACCTGATCGGCGAGCTCATCAACATCAACGGGGACGGCACGCCGCTCCGTTACATGGACAAGCCGTCCAAGGACGGCGCGTCGGCGGACTACTGGTCCTCCACCGTCGGCAACAAGGACGTCCACTACTCGTCCGGCGTCGCCAACCACTTCTTCTACCTGCTGGCCGAGGGCAGCGGCGCGAAGGTGATCAACGGGGTCAGCTACAACAGCCCGACCTCCAACGGCTCCACCCTGACCGGCATCGGCCGGGACAAGGCCGCCGCGATCTGGTACCGCGCGCTGACCACCTACATGACCTCCACCACCAACTACGCCGCCGCGCGGACCGCGACCATCAACGCGGCCAACGACCTGTACGGCGCGGGCGGCGCCGAGGCCACCGCGGTCGCCAACACCTGGGCCGCCGTCAACGTCGGCTCCGTGGTCAGCAACTCGCCGGTGGTGACCAGCCCCGGCAACCAGACCACCCTGATCAACACCGCGGTGAACCTGCAGATCTCGGCCACCGGCGGCACCGGCGCGCTGACCTACTCGGCCACCGGCCTGCCGGCCGGCCTGTCGATCAACGCCTCCACCGGCAAGATCACCGGCACCGTGACCACCGCGGGCACCTCCAACGTGGTGGTGACCGCCAAGGACACCGCCAACAAGACCGGCACGGCCAGCTTCACCTGGACCGTCAACACCACCGGCGGCGGGTGCACCCCGGCCCAGCTGCTCGGCAACGCCGGCTTCGAGACCGGCTCCGCCGCGCCGTGGACCACCACCAGCGGCGTGGTCGACAACAGCGCCTCCCAGGCCGCCCACTCCGGCTCCTGGAAGGCCTGGCTGAACGGCTACGGCTCCGCCCACACGGACTCCGCCTCCCAGACGGTGACCATCCCGGCGGGCTGCAAGGCCACCCTCAGCTACTGGCTGCACATCGACACGGCGGAGACCACCACCACCACCGCCTACGACAAGCTGACGGTGACCGTCAACGGCACCACCGTCGCCTCGTACTCGAACCTGAACAAGGCCACCGGGTACGCCCAGAAGACCGTCGACCTGTCGGCCTACGCCGGCCAGACGGTCACCCTGAAGTTCAACGGCGTCGAGGACTCCTCGCTGCAGACGAGCTTCGTGATCGACGACACCGCGATCAACACCAGCAACTGAGCTGATCGGCCTCACCGGCCGAGCTAGCTGAACGCAGGGCCCGGTGGCTTCGGCCGCCGGGCCCTGCGGCCGTCCCCGGACGGGTCGCGGGGCACCCCGGGTACCGTTCGGACCCGCTCCGCGTCCTTGGGCCCGCGGCGCGGCCCGCGGCTGTACGATCGCGGCGTCCCGGACGGCGGCCGCACCGCCGCCCACGGCCACCCCCGTGCCCAGGCACCCGTCGAGCGGACCCACGCGCATGAAGCTGATCACCGCCGTCGTCAAGCCGTTCCGGCTGGACGAGGTCAAGTCCGCCCTGCAGGAGATCGGGGTGCACGGACTGACCGTCACCGAGGCCAGCGGCTACGGCCGCCAGCACGGCCACACCGAGGTCTACCGCGGCGCCGAGTACCGGATCGACCTGGTGCCCAAGCTGCGGATAGAGGTGGTGGTCGAGGACGACGACGCCGAGGCGGTGATGACCGCGATCGTCGACGCCGCGCGCACCGGGCAGATCGGTGACGGCAAGGTGTGGGCGGTGCCGGTCGACACCATCGTGCGGGTCAGGACCGGCGAACGCGGCCCCGACGCGGTCTGAGCCGGGGCGGCGGCCGCGGCCGCTGCTGCGGCGGCTACGGCTGGGCCCACAGGCGGCGCCAGAGCGCGCCCTCGTCGATCTGCTCCTGGGGCATCGTCGGCTGCCACTGCGGGTCGGTGGCGGCCTGCTCCAACTGCTCCGGGGTCAGGACCGGGGCGTCCAGGGACTGCTGCACCTCGACCCGGCCGCCCTCCGCGTGCGCGGTGCCGTCCAGCGCGGTGATCACGAACAGGACGCCCCCGGGGCGCTGCACCGCGACCGTGGACCCGCCGAGCGTGTCGGCGCCGGCCCGCGGGGTGGCCAGGGTCAGCACCTGCGAGCCGTCCGGCCGGGTGGCGGTCGTGCAGGCGTCACCGCCCGGACGGACCGCCGACAGGGCCGGAGCGCCCAGCGGCCGGATCGGCGCCACGCAGTTCAGCGCGGGCTGCTCGTCGGCCGCCGTGATCAGCGCGACCGACAGGGTGCCGGCGCCCCGGCCGCCGTCGTAGTCCACCAGGAAGGCGTGCCCGGGCCGCGCGTCCGGCCCGGGGAAGGTACGGAAGTGGCTGTACCGGCCGCCGGGCAGCTGGGTGGCGAGCAGCGCCAGCATGCCGTCGGCGGTGGTCGGCACCTCGACCGGGGCGGCGGCCGGAGAGGGGCCCGCGGGCGCCGCGGCGGGGACGCCTGCCGGGCCGGCGAACGGCCGGACGGCCACGGCGGCGGTGCCGGCCAGGGCCGCGGCGGCGAGCGCGGAGCCGAGCACGGCCAGCCGACGGCGCCGGCGCAGCACCCGGCCCCTGGCGGTGGCCTCGCCGACCATCAGGACCACGGGGGGAGAGGCGAGATCGTCCGAGCTCTCCCTGAGCAGGCGGGAGAGTTCGTTCTCAAGGTCCATGTCCGGGTTCCTCGTTCGGTTCTACGGGCTGGGTCAGTGGCGGGGGCAGTGGCAGTGGCCGGTGATGCGGGGGAGAGGGGTGCGGGGGAGCGCGGTCAGGCGAGGAACATCAGCTCGCGGTCCTCGCCCAGGATGCCCCGGAGCTTGGCCAGCGAACGGGTGTTGAGACTCTTCACGGCCGCCGGGGAGAGGTCGAGCAGGTCGGCGACCTCCTCGATCGAACGGTCCTCCAGGTAGCGCAGCACCACGACGGCACGGTTGCGCGGCGGCAGCAGCCGCAGCGCCTCGGTGAGCGCGAGCCGCAGGTCCGGGGTGACGGCGCCGCCGGGGGAGTCCGGCAGCTCGGCGAGCACCACCTCGGTGGATTTCCGCAGCCTGCGGTGCGACAGGTAGTACCGCAGCATCACCTTGCGGGCGTACGCGTCGAGGCCGGGCTCGTCCCGGCCGCGGCGCAGCCGTCCCCAGACCGAGAACATCTTGGCGAGCGTGGTCTGGACCAGATCCTGGGCCTGGTGCCAGTCGCCGCACATCAGGTAGGCGACCTGGAACAGGCGGCGGGCCCGGGTGCCCGCGAACTCCTCGAACTCGAGTGCCGCGTCGTCCATCCGGAAATCCCCCGAGGTGCTTGGTGCTGGTTGCCGTCAGCCGTACTGACGTCGTGGGGAGGTCAGAGGTATCACCTGATTCCCGAGGACATCGAACCAGGTGCGTCACCGGCCTTGACGCACCCACCACTCGGCCATATGTTCTCAGCGCACTGCAAGTTTCCTGAAAGTTTCATCGATCTTTCAGCAAGCAACACGGTCGTCGCGCGGCCCCACCCACCCCACTCCCCGCGACCCGCCGACGCCGCCGTGCCCCCAGTGCCGTACCCGCTCATCCGCTCACCCGCCGCCCGTGCACCTGCGTCCACGGGCCGCACCAGGCCGCCCACCCGCCCCCTGGAGACACCGTGGTCACCACCTCCCCCACCCATCGCCCCGCCCATCGCCCCGCCCATCGCCCCGCCCGCCGGCCCGCCCGCACCGCCGGCGCACTGGGCGCCGCGGCGGCGCTCGCGCTGTCGATCGGCACCGGGCTCACCCTCGCGCCCACCGCCGGGGCCACCCCGCCCGGCGGCGGGAAGGACGTCACCGCCACCCTCTTCGAGTGGAAGTTCGACTCGGTGGCGAAGGCCTGCACCGACACCCTCGGCCCCAAGGGCTACGGCTTCGTCGAGGTCTCCCCGCCCCAGGAACACATCCAGGGCCCGCAGTGGTGGACCTCCTACCAGCCCGTCAGCTACAAGATCGCCGGCCGGCTCGGCGACCGCGCCGCGTTCCAGTCCATGGTCGCCACCTGCCACACCGCGGGCGTCAAGGTGATCGCCGACTCGGTGGTCAACCACATGTCCGCGGGGTCCGGCACCGGCACCGGCGGCACCGTCTACAGCAAGTACAACTACCCCGGGTACTACCAGGACCAGGACTTCCACTCCTGCCGCAGTGCGATCTCCAACTACGCCGACCGCGCCAACGTGCAGAACTGCGAACTGGTCAACCTCTCCGACCTGGACACCGGCAGCTCCTACGTCCGGCAGACCATCGCCGACTACCTCAGCGACCTGCTCTCGCTCGGTGTGGACGGCTTCCGGATCGACGCCGCCAAGCACATCGCCGCCGGCGACCTGGCCGCCATCAAGGCCAGGATGAGCAACCCGAACGCCTACTGGGTGCAGGAGGTCATCTACGGCGCCGGCGAGCCGATCCAGCCGAGCGAGTACACCGGCACCGGCGACGTGGACGAGTTCCGCTCCGGCACCTGGCTGAAGAGCGCCTTCGACGGCGGCCGGATCGCCGACCTGTCGACCTGGGGCTCCGGCCTGCTGGGCAGCGCCCAGGCCCGCACCTTCGTCGACAACTGGGACACCGAGCGCAACGGCTCCACCCTCACCTACAAGAACGGCAACACCTACACCCTGGCCAACGTCTTCATGCTGGCCTTCCCGTACGGCGCCCCCAACGTCTACTCCGGCTACGCCTTCGCCGCCAACGACGACGGCCCGCCGAACGGCGGCACCGTCAACGCCTGCTACCAGGACGGCTGGAACTGCACCCACGCCTGGCGCCAGGTGGCCAACATGGTCGGCTTCCGCAACGCCGTGGCCGGCACCTCCGTCACCAACTGGTGGTCCGACGGCAGCAACGCGATCGGCTTCGGCCGCGGCGGCAAGGGCTACGTGGCGATCAACCACGAGAGCGGTCCGATCACCCAGACCTTCCAGACCTCGCTGCCCGCCGGCAGCTACTGCGACGTCCAGCACGGCGACCCGGTGGCCGGCGGCTGCACCGGTGTGAGCTACCAGGTCGGCACGGACGGGAAGTTCACCGCGACGGTGGGCGCGGGCGACGCGGTCGCCCTCTACGTCGGGGCGAGCGGCGGCGGCTCCACCGCCTCGCCGTCGCCGACCGCCTCCGGCGCCTCGTTCGCGGTCAACGCCACCACGGTGTTCGGCCAGAACATCTACGTGGTGGGGAACACCGCCGCGCTCGGCGGCTGGGACACCTCGAAGGCGCTGCCGCTGTCCTCGGCGGCCTACCCGGTCTGGAAGCTCGACCTGTCGATGCCGGCCGGCACCGCCTTCGAGTACAAGTACATCCGCAAGGACGCCAACGGTTCGGTGACCTGGGAGAGCGGCGCCAACCGCACCGCCACCGTGCCCTCCACCGGCCGGGTCACCCTGAACGACACCTGGCGCAGCTGACCCACCGGCACCACCCGTCGCCCCTGCCCGGCCCTCCCGCCCGGGCGGGGGTTACGGCTGTCCGCCCGAAACCCACCGATCGGGTGGCACCCGCGCTGTCGATCCGGCCGCCACCACGCCCCGGCTGACAGCATCGGCAGCGTGAACGCCACCCCCACCCCCACCTCCGCCGTGCTCGACCTCGAACTCCGCGGCGGCCGCTGGGACGGGCACCGCAAGCGGGTCCGGTCCACCGCCCCGCCGCCCGCCCTGCGGATGGTGCTGCGCGCCGACCTCCCGCACCCCGAGGCGGGCGAGTACTGGCCGACCACCAGCATCTACCGGCTCGACCAGGACGGCCCGGTCCGGCACTACCGCCACTCCCACGACGAGTGAGCCGAACGGCGGCCCGGGGGGGGGGGGGGGGGGGGGGGGGGGGGGAGGGGGGGGGGGGCTTAGGGTTGTGGGG
>NZ_JBXQQB010000028.1:66462-122726 GCF_057220535.1 Kitasatospora sp. NEAU-CNBT7
GACCGGCTAAACAAGGACGTCCTGTTCCGGCACCACCCCCACCCCCACGAAGAGTGAGCCGAACGGCGGCCCGGCGGCGCACCCGGGCCGGGCGGCCGGCCCGGGTGCGCCGCCCTTCGGGTCTCAGTGGCCGAAGTCGAACCAGTTGACGTTGACGAAGTCGGACGGCTGGCCGCTGGTGAAGGTCAGGTAGACGTCGTGGACGCCGGTGACGCCGGTGATGTTGGCGGGGACGGTCCGCCAGCTCTGCCAGCCGCCGGTGCCGGCGATGGCGAAGGAGCCGATCGGCGCGCCGGTCCGGCTGTCGAGGCGGACCTCGACCAGGCCGCTCACCCCGCCGGCCGCGCCGCTCGCCACCCGGCCGGTGAACTGCCGGGCCGGGGCGGCACCGAAGTCGACGCCCCGGTAGAGCGCCCAGTCGCCGTTGGCCAGCGAACCGATGTCCTGCCCGCCCTCGGCACACGCCTCGGTGGACGTCCCGCCCTGGGCGTCGAAGGACTCCGCCTGGATCGGCGCGTAGGCGTTCCGGCTCCCCCCGGGCGGCGTCGGGGTGGGGCTCGGGGTGGGCGTCGGGTTGCCGCCGCCGGACTGCCAGACGCCGACGTAGTCGACCACCATCGGCACGCCGGAGACGGTGCCGCCGTCCGGTCCGCCGCCGAACGCCCCCGGGAAGCCGCCGCCCATCGCGACGTTGAGGATCACGAAGAACCCGTGGCCGGTGGCCGCCGCCCAGGTGCCGGCGTCCATCTGGGCGGCGCTCACGCTGTGGAACTGCACCCCGTCCAGGTACCAGCGCAGTTGCTCGGGGCTGGTGCTGCGGTCCCACTCCACGGTGTAGGTGTGGAATCCGCTCTGGCAGGTCCCCGGGGAGCAGGCGCGCTGGCCGCCGATGCCGGTGGTCTCGTTGCAGACCCCGCCCGGGCTGGTGCCGCAGTGCAGGGTGGCCCACTCGTTGTTGAGGCCCTGGACGTTCTCCATGATGTCGATCTCGCCGATGCCGGGCCAGTTCCAGTAGTTGCCCCGGAACGGTGCGCCGAGCATCCAGAACGCCGGCCAGTAGCCCTTGGCGGCGGCGCCGGTCACGTTCGGCATCTGGAGCCGGGCCTCGACCCGGAGCCTGCCGCCGGCCGGGGGCCGGAAGTCGGTCCGGTTGGTCTCGATCCGGCCGGAGGTCCACTGCCCGGCGGCGTTGCGGACCGGGGTGATCCGCAGGTTCCCCGCGCCGTCGAGCGCCACGTTCGCGGTGCTGGAGGTCATCGTCTCGACCTCGCCGGTGCCGAAGGCGGCCGGGCCGCCGGGGTACGACGTGCCGGTGGTGTAGAGCCAGTCGGCGGTGTTGACGCCGGTGCCGGCCGGGCCGTTGAAGTCGTCGGCGAAGACCTGGGTCCAGCCGCTCGGCGCCGGGACGGCGGCCTGCGCCGGGCCGAACTGCCCGGCGAGGCCGGCGGCCAGCAGCCCGGCCAGGCCGAGCGCGGCCAGCAGCCGGCGGGTACGGGGACGTCGGTGCGGTCGGTGTCTCATCGGGTGCCTCTCGACGGCGGGGGCGGAACCGGGACCTGAGAGCGCTCTCTCGTTTGGTATCGGAGTCGATGCCACCTGTCAATGGACGAAGGCTCTCCTCCTGGGAGTTGAGGCTCATCCTTGAAGAGTTCGACGCGCCGTGTTGACGCGCTGTACCCGGGTCCGCACAATCCGCACGAGAGCGCTCTCGGGCCGCCCTGCTCCCGGCCCCCCGCCCCGCCGTTCCGGTCAGCCGATCCGGATGACCGCCTTGCCGCGCACGTGGCCCTTCATCAGGTCGTCGAGGGCGTCGGCGGCCTCGTCCATGCCGTAGCTCCGGTCGAGCGCGGGAACCACCGAACCGGCCTCGATCAGCTCGGCCAGCGCCGCCAGGTCGTCGTGGTTCGGCTTGCCGGCCACCGCGCACACCCGGCGCCCGCCGATCGGCGGCAGCAGGGCGGCCCGCAGCTGCCGGTCGAAGCCGCCGGTCCAGCTGCCGCCGGTCTCGCCGCCGACCAGGACCAGGGTGCCGCCCGGGGCGAGGACGCGGCGCAGCCGGTTCAGGGTCCGGTTGCCGCCGGTGTCGAGCACGAGGTCGTAGCGGGCGGGCCCGTCGGTCGGGTCGTCGCGGGTGTAGTCCACCACCTCGTCGGCGCCGAGCGACCGCACCAGGTCGGCCTTGCCCGGGCTGCAGACGCCGGTGACGTGGGCGCCGGAGGCCTTCGCCAGCTGGACGGCGAAGCTGCCCACGCCGCCGGAGGCGCCGAGCACCAGCACCCGCCCGCCGGCCTGCAGGCGGCCGCTGTCGCGGAGCGCCTGGAGGGCGGTGCAGCCGGAGACCGGGACGGCGGTGGCCTGTTCGAAGCTGAGGCCGGCCGGCTTGCGGGCGAGCCGGTCCTGGGAGGTGCAGGCGTACTCGGCGTAGGAGCCGTCGCAGGTGCCGTACACCTCGTCGCCGGGCGCGAAGCGGCTGACGCCCGGGCCGACGGCCTCCACCACGCCGGCCAGGTCCAGGCCGCGGATACGGAGCTTGGGTGCCCGCAGCCCGAAGCCGAGCGCGCGGACCAGGTACGGCTTTCCGGTGGTGAGGTGCCACACGCCGGGGTCGACGCCGGCCGCGTGGATCCGGACCAGCACCTCGCCGCTGCCGGGCACCGGTCGCGGGAGCTCCTCGACGCGGAGGATCCCGGGCGGTCCGTAGCTGTCGTGCACGATGGCTCTCACGAGCTCTCTCCTTCGGTGTCGGGGTACTGGAACACGCCGTCGAGCGGGACGGCGAAGACGCGGGCGATCTGGAAGGCCATCTCCAGCGAGGGCGAGTAGCGGCCCTGTTCGATGGCGATGACGGTCTGGCGGGTCACACCGATCCGGCGGGCGAGTTCGGCCTGGGTCATCTCGCCGTTGGTGAAGCGCAGGGTCCGGATCGTGTTGGTGACCCTGGTCGGCGGCTTCACCACGACTGGAAGCCGACCCGGTAGGCGGCGATCTTGGCGAGCGAGGCGAGTACGGCCGAGAGCGTGAAGGCCAGGTAGATCGCGTTGGCGATCCAGAACCGGTCGGCGCCGGCCATCGCGAGCCCGAGGCCGGCCACGGCTCCGATCGCGACGAACGACTGGCCGATGTGGTCGCCGGACCGGTGGATCTCGCGGTCGCGCTGGTCCTTGACGTTGGCGCCCTCGGGCGAGGCGATCGACACCACGATGTGGAGCACGATCGACGCCACGATCGACAGGCCGACCGTCCACAGCAGGACCCCGGCGTAGGGCTGCTCGGCCAGCGGCAGGCTGCCGGGCCGTCCGAGCAGGATGGACAGATACGTCCCGTAGGACACCACCGCGACCAGGAGCATGATCCAGGCGCGTTTCTCTTCGAAGGCCACTGCGGCTCCCATGTAAAGAAAACCTGACACCGAGGAGTGTCAAGCAGTCCGGACACGGTGTCAAGTTTTCTGTACACGGGAGCCGTGCTGGAGACCCGGAGCCCCCGGGAGTCCGGTCAGCCGCGCCCGATGTACGGCATCGCGGTCGCCATCACGGTGGCGAACTGCACGTTGGCCTCCAGAGGCAGCTCGGCCATGTGCCGGACGGTGCGCGCCACGTCGGCCACGTCCATGGTGGGTTCCGCCGCCGTCCGGCCGTCCGCCTGCCGCACGCCGGTCGTCATCGCCGCGGTCATGTCGGTCGCCGCGTTGCCGATGTCGATCTGCCCGCAGGCGATCCGGTACGGCCGCCCGTCCAGCGAGAGCGACCGGGTCAGGCCGGTGACGGCGTGCTTGGTGGCGGTGTACGCGATGCTGTGCGGCCGCGGCACGTGGGCGGAGATCGAACCGTTGTTGATGATCCGGCCGCCCTGCGGGCGCTGCGCCTTCATCAGCCGGAACGCGCCCTGGGCGCACAGGAAGGCGCCGGTCAGGTTGAGCTCGACCACCGCTCGCCACTGCTCGTACCCGAGGTCCTCGACGGGGGTGGGCGCACCGAACGTGCCGGCGTTGTTGAACAGCAGGTCCAGCCGGCCGAAGCGCTCGGCGGTCTCGTCGAAGAGCGCGTCCACGGCCGCCGGGTCGGTGACGTCGGTCGGGACCACGGCGGCCGCCCGCCCGCCCGGGGCGGCCGCGCCGATCAGCCCGGCCGTACCGCGGAGCGGGTCGGCGCGGCGGCCGGCCAGGACCAGCTGCCAGCCCGCCCCGGCGAGCTCCAGCGCCACCGCGCGGCCCACCCCGCTGCCGGCTCCGGTGACCACGGCGACCTGCTGCGACACGTGCTGCTCCTGGGGGTGGTACGGGGGCGGGCCGCTCCGGCGCCGGGTGTCCGGCATCCGGCGGTCTGCTCGTCGGGCCCGGCGTGCGGACGGCCGGAGGTGGACCGATGATCCCGCGGCGGCCCGCCCCGCGTCACTGGTACGAGCGTCCAAGCGGCGGCGCGGCGGGCGGGCGCCCGGCTGGCCGGACCTCCGGCGGCGGGTGCGCGGCCGGGGCGCGGCGGACCGGCCTGCGGGCCGTGCGGCGGAGACGGGCCGGGGCGGCGCGACGCGCCGGGGGGTGCTCCGGGTGGGTGGTGCTCCGGGCGGGTGTTGTTCCGGGCGGGTGTTGTTCCGGTCTGGCGTTGCTCCGGGTGGGGGTTGCTCCGGGCGGGTGTCGTTCCGGAAAGGCGTTGCTCCGGGCGGGTGGCTGCCGATCGGGGTAATCCGGCGGGGCCGCCCGGGTGGTCCGGTATCCCGGTCGGCGGCGGTCGGGGCGCGGCCGGAGTCCGGTCGGAGTCCGGTCGGACGGCGTGAGAGTGGTCACCGCGACCCGGTCCCCGGCCGCCCGCGTCGGTCCGGCGGAGCCCCGCAGTCGGGCTGCCGCGGGCCGTCCGGCGGCCCCGGCCCCTCCCGTGCGGAGGGGGTCGCCCCCGCCGTTCGGCGGGTTCCCGGTCCGTGGCGCAACCGGGCTCCGGCCTGCTCCGTCATAGGATCTCGGGTGGTGCGGTCTCCGGTCGGAGGCCGCCGCGCCCGTTCTCGGGGCGGCTGACAGCCAGAGGTCCGCCGCCCGTCCCCAGGCCCCGCCGGGGCCGCCGCCGCCCGGATCCACCGACCGGGCGTGAACCGCTCGGAGAGTCCCCACCGTGCTGCCGCAGCCGTCCGTCACCCGTGCCCGTGCCGTCCTGTCAGCCGCCGCCGTGTTCGCGCTGGCCACTGCGCTGGCCGGGTGCGGGAGTACCCAGTCCGGCAAGCCGGCCGCCGACGGCGCGAAGGCGGCCGCCGGGTCGGCCGCGGCCGCGCCGAGCCCGAGCCCGACGCCGACCAAGCCCTCCAAGGTGCTGAAGCCGACCGGGCCCGCCGCCGACCTCCAGAAGGCGACCGACACCTCGGCCGGGCCGATCATGGTGACCACGCTGACCGGGCCGAAGTCCGGCGTCAGCGGAAAGGTCTGGGTCTGGCTGCCGCCCGAGTACAACGACCCCAAGTACGCCAACACCGGCTTCCCGGTGCTGACCCTGTACGCGGGTGGCCAGAGCGCCGGGTACAACACCTGGACCGACAACCAGCTGCCGATCCAGGCGGTCGACACCCAGCTGGTGAAGGAGGGCAAGGCGCACCCGTTCATCATGATCATGCCGGTGCAGAACCTGAACTCCAACGAGGCCACCGCCATGGAGTGCGCCGACATCCCGGGCCAGCCGAAGATCGGGACCTGGATGGCCGAGGACATCCCGGACTTCGTCCGGGCCAACTTCCGGACCGTCAAGGGCCGCGACGGCTGGGCCGTGATGGGGGCCTCCACCGGCGCGTTCTGCAGCGCCAAGCTGGCCCTGCAGCACCCGGACGTGTTCAAGGCGGCGGTGCCGATCGACGGCTACTTCAACCCGGACTCGCCGCTGTGGAAGGGCCACGAGCAGGAGCGGCTGGCCAACAGCCCCGACGTGCTGGCCACCGCCGGCACCGCCGACGTCCGGATCCTGGCGACGGCGGGCGGCTCCAACTCCGCCGAGCTCAAGCTGGTGAAGGCGTGGGTCGGCAAGGTGAAGGCCCCGGCGACCGTCGAGTACTACGAGCAGCCCGGCGGCAAGCACCTCACCTCCGACTTCAAGAAGATGATCCCGGACCTTCTGCAGTGGGTGTCCAAGAACGTGGCCGGGCCCGAGAGCGACTGACGCGACTCCGGCCGGGGGCGGCGGCCGGTCGGCGGCGGCCGGTCGGGCGCGGTGAGGTCGGGGACGGCGGGTCGGGGACGGCGGGGCCGGGGGCGGGCCGGGGTGGCGTCGGCGTCCGGCCCGAGTTCGGTGGACCGGCCCCTTCGCCGCGCCGCGCGCGGCATACTGTTCGTGGGCCCCGCGACCGGACCGGGGGCGACCGGGAGGCGGTGCCCGCAGCGCGGGCGGAACGGCCTCCCCGAGCGCCGAGATGGCCTCTGACCTGCACGTCAATCAGACATTCATTCGATCCTGATGGCATGTCATCACTCTGGAGACCCGGGCCGGGACACCTAAGATCGGTGTCCGCAGCGGCCAGCCTCAGCCAGCCGTGAAGAGAGCGACATGCCCAGCCACCTGCTGCCCGTCAGGACCCCGACCATCCCCGCCCAGCAGGACGGGGAGAGCGCCGGGTCCGTCGCCGAGCCGCCCGCCGCCGTCGCACCGATTCCGTTCGCCGGTCTGCGGCTCGTGCACGCGGCCCTGCGCCGTGACCTCGCCCGTCTGCCCAACGCGCTCCGACTGCTCCAGCCCGGCGACACGGTGGCCGGTGACGCCCTCCAGCGGCACTGGGACTTCATGCTCGCCATGGTCACCTGCCACCACGAGCAGCAGGACACCCGGCTGTGGCCGCTGCTCCGGCGCTTCGTGCCCGAGCTGCGGCTGCTGCTCAACTGGCTGGAGGCCGACCACCACAACCTCGACCACTCGTTCACCCGGGTGACCACCCTGGTGAAGATCGCCACCCGGGACGCGGCCAGCAGCTGGCCGGTCGCCTACGCGGTGGAGGAGCTGGCCGCGCGCCTGGAGACCCACCTGCGCATCGAGGAGCGCCAGTTGCTGCCCCGGATGGAAGGCGTCTTCCCGGCCGGCTCCCGGATCGGCACCCTGCCCGAACTGCTCGACCTGCTCCGCTCCGCCGACGGCCCGGCCTCCTCGGACGCCCTGGTCTGGCTGCTGGAAGGCGTGAACGAGCAGGAGATCGACCGCCTGCTCGCCGACTGCGACCACGAGACCGTCCGGCACTGGCCGCACTGGCGCGACACCTACGCCCGCTGCACCGACGAACTCTGGGGCCCGCGCCTCTGACCGGTCCGTGCCGGTCCGTGCCGGTCCGTGCCGGCAACCGCCGGTCCGTGCCGGCCCCTGCCGGTCCAGGTGATCGCTGCCGGGGGCGTGGTGTCCGCCGCCCGCCACCCGGTGGCCGGCGGCCCCCGGCCTCAGGGCCCTGCTACGGTCCTCGGATGCCCTCGCTCCTCGAACCTCCGCTGCTGGCCCGCCTGAAGTCCGCCGAGCGGATCCTGATCGCGGGCGCGGGCGGCGGCTTCGACGTCTACGCGGGGCTGCCGATCGCCCTCGCGCTCCGGGGCGCAGGCAAGGAGGTCCACCTCGCGAGCCTGTCGTTCAGCCACCTGTACGGGCTCGACGCCGAGGTCTGGCTGGAGCCCGAGGTGGCCGAGATCCGCCCCGACACCCGGTCCGCCGAACCGTACTTCCCCGAACGCACCCTGGCCCGCTGGCTGCGGCTGCACGGACTGCCCGACACCGTCTGGGCGTTCGGGTCGGTCGGGGTGCAGCCGCTGCGGGCCGCGTACCGGTCCCTCACCCGGCACCTGGACATCGACGCGGTCCTGCTGGTCGACGGCGGCACCGACATCCTGATGCGCGGCGACGAGGCGGGCCTCGGCACCCCCGAGGAGGACATGGCCAGCCTGGCCGCGGTGGCCGGGCTCACCGAGATCCCCGAGCGCCTGGTCAGCTGCCTGGGCTTCGGGGTCGACGCGTACCACGGCGTCAACCACAGCCTGGTGCTGGAGAACCTGGCCGCGCTGGACCGGGCCGGTGGCTACCTCGGCGCGTTCTCCATCCCGCGCGACTCCCGCGAGGGCGCCCTCTACCTGGACGCGGTCGCCCATGCGCAGGCCGCCTTCCCCGAGCACCCCAGCATCGTCCAGGGCTCGGTCGCCGCCGCCCTGCGCGGCGAGTTCGGCGACGTCCGCTTCACCGAGCGCACCCGGCACAGCGAGCTCTTCGTCAACCCGCTGATGACGCTCTACTTCTCGGTCACCGTCGAGGCCCTGGCCGCCCGCCACCGCTACTTCGACCGGATCGAACACACCGTGCTCACCCGCCAGATCAGCACCGCCATCGAGGAGTTCCGCGACACCCTGCCCCGGCAGCGGCCGCCCCGGATGTTCCCGCACTGATCCCGGACGTTCCCGCACCGACCCTGCCGCCGGCGGCGGCCACCGCGCGCATCAGGGTTTCTTCGCCGCCGCCAGGATCTTGACGGTGGTGTGGAAGAAGCGCGAAGTGCCGTGTCCGGGATAGGACTTGGGGAAGGCGGTGGCCGGGTTGGAGCCGAGGCGGCCGTCGCGCAGGTGCATCACCACGTACGCCGCGCCCGGCGTGGCGCCGAGGATCTCCCAGTCGCCCTTGGGGGAGCGGACCGGGAACTCCAGATCGGCCGGGAGCGGTTCGGACAGGAAGACCACGCAGAGCCGCAGCTCCGGGGTCACCTCGACCTCCGCGAACGGGTCCGCGGCGACCAGCTCCTCCACCTCTGCGACGGTCCGCACCATCGCCGGGACCGGATAGCCGAGCGCGGCCGCCAGGTGCTCCTCGATCCGGCGGGTGAGCGCGGCGCGGTCGGTCTCCTCGGTGTCGAAGAAGACGTTGCCGCTCTGGATGTAGCTGCGGACCCGCTCCAGCCCGAGCTCGGCGAAGAGCTCGCGCAGCCGCTCCATCTTCACCGTCCGCCCGCCGACGTTGATCGCGCGCAGGAATGCGATGTAGGTCTGTGCCATCCGGCCAGTCTGTCAGGGCCCGCCGACAATGCGGGCCCGGCCGGGCGGGCCGTCCCCGCCCGCATGTCCCCGCCCGGATCGTCGGGTGGCCGGATCGTCCTCGGCCGGATCGGGGGCGGCCGGTGCCACACTGGCGCCATGGTTACCTGGCAGGATTTCGAACAGGAGGCGCCGGACCTCGCGCCCCTCGTGCGGGCCCGGTTCGAGGCCCATCGCCACCACGTCCTGGCGACCCTGCGCGCCACCGGGGCGCCGCGGGTCAGCGGCACCGAGGTGGGCTTCACCGGCGCGGACCTGACGATCGGCTCGATGCTCGGCGCGGTCAAGGCGCTCGACCTGCGCCGGGACGGCCGCTTCGCACTGCACAGCCATCCCGGCGACGAGACGATGACCGACGGCGACGCCAAGGTCTCCGGTGTCGCCGTCGAGATCACCGACGAGGTCGAGCTGTCCGCGTACGAGAGCGAGCTGCCGCAGCCGCCGCCCGGGCCGTTCCACGCCTTCCGGCTGGGGGTCACCGAGGCGGTGCTGACCACGGTCGAGGACGGCCGGCTGGTGATCCGTTCCTGGCGTCCGGGCGAGGCGGTGCGGACGGTCACCCGCGACTGAGCCGCGCCGGGCGGACGGCGCAGGCGCCGCCGCTCAGCCGGGCAGTACCGAGCGCAGCGCCTCCGGGGTGCGCGCCACCACCGCGTGCCCGTCGTCCGCGGTGATGATCGGCCGCTGGATCAGCACCGGGTGCTCCGCCAGCGCCGCGATCCAGCGCGCCCGCTCGCCGCTCTCCCGCGGCCACTGCTTCATGCCCAGGTCCTTGGCGGGCTGCTCGTCCAGCCGGGTGATGTCCCAGGGCTCCAGCAGCAGCCGCGCCAGCACCTCCTCCAGCTCGGCGGCGGTCGGCGGCTGCTCAAGGTAGCGGCGGACGGTGTACTCGGCGCCCGCCGCGTCCAGCTCGGTGAGGGCGACGCGGCACTTGCTGCAACGCGGATTGATCCAGATCTCCATCCCGCCACCCTAGGCCGTACCCGACGGCGTGTCCGACGGCGTGTCCGACGGCGCCGGTGCGCGCTCGGCAGCCGTCCGCGGAGCCGTGTTGCGGGTCCGCGGGGGCCTGCGGGAACGCAGGCGCGGCCGCCCTCCGTTCACCCGGGGCGGGCGGAACACGGCGGTCACCAGGGGGCGGCGGATGAACGGCATGGCGGTGGTCGAGCGGTTGCTGACCCCCGAGGGACGGGCCGACCCCTACCCGCTGTACGAACTGGCGCGCGGGCTCGGCCCGGTGGCGTCCTGCGGCGAGGGACTGCTGCTGGTCACGGGGTACGAGGCGGCGGACCGGGTGCTGCGCAGCGCGGCGTTCCCGGTGCCGGGCCAGGCGCCGCCGCCGGAGACCAGGTACCAGCTGTTCGGGGGCTCGGCCCGGGCGCTGATCGGGCGCTCGATCCTGGAGGCCAACGGGCCCGACCACACCCGGGTCAGGTCGCTGATCGCCTCGGTGTTCACCGCCCGCCGGGTGGCCGCGCTGGTGCCTGCCGTCCGTGCCGCCGTCGACCGGCTGCTGGACGGGATGGCGGAGCAGGGCGCGGACGGTGCACCGGTCGACTTCATGGACCGGTTCGCCCATCAGCTGCCGGTCGGGGTGATCTGCGAGCTGCTGGGGGTGCCCGAGCGGGACCGCCACCGGTTCCGCGGGCCGGCCTCGGACCTCACATCGGTCCTGGAGCTCGCGGGGGAGTCCGGTGACTCCGAGGCCGGCGAGGCCGCCGCGGACGAGGCCGCCGACGAGCTCTGCGACTACTTCGTGGAGCTCGCCGCCGAGCGGGCGGCCCGCCCGCAGGACGACCTGGTCAGCGACCTGGTCCGGGTCGCGGCGGCGGACGGCGGGCGGCTCGGCGGCCACGAGCTGATCGCCAACCTGGTGCTGCTGCTGGTGGCCGGTTTCGAGACCACCACCAACCTGCTCGGCAACGGCCTGGCCCTGCTGTTCGAGCACCCCGGGCTGATGGCCCGGCTGCGGGCGGGCACCCTGGCCCCGGACGCGTTCACGGAGGAGGTGCTCCGCTTCGACCCGCCCGTCCAGATCACCAGCCGGATCGCCCAGGGGAACGGCCTGACGGTCGGGCCGGTGCCCGCGCCGGACGGCACCGGGGTGCTCCTGCTGCTGGGCGCGGCCAACCGCGACCCCGCCCGGTATGTGCGGCCCGACCGCTTCGACCCCGACCGCTTCGACCCCCGCGGCTCGGGCTCTGGCTCTCGCTCAGGTTCCGGTTTCGGCGGCCCGGCCGGGCGCCCGCTGAGCTTCGGTGCGGGAGCCCACTTCTGCCTGGGCTCGCAGCTGGCCCGGCAGGAGGCCGCGCTGGCGCTTCCCGCGCTGCTGGCCCGCTTCCCCCGACTCGCCCCGGCGGCGCCCGCGGTGCGGCGTGACCGGCTGGTGCTGCGCGGCTACCGGACGCTGCCGGTGACGACGGTCTGAATCGGGCCTTTGGTCCCTCCCCGGCGGGACCTTCGGCCGCCGGATCGGCCGGGCCCGCGGGCGACCATGGGGGAAGCGGCGCACCGCGGTGCCGGGAGCAGGTCCCGGGGCCGCGCGCCGTCCCAGGAGGACCCTTGCCCGACCGTTCCCGCCCCGCCGAGCGGGCCCCGACCGCCGTCCGCCGGACGGAGAGCGGTGGGGCCCGCCGTACCGAGGCGTCCGCGGTCGCCCGCTGGCAGCAGGCGCTGGCGGAGGCGACCAGGGCGCCGCGCTGGGTGCTGTGGCTCCCGGTGCTGCTGGTCGTGGTCGACCTGGGGCTGGAGTACGCGCTGCCCGAGTCGGTGGCGGCCGGGTTCCTGTGCACGGTGCTGCCGGTGGTGGTGGCGTTCGGCCTGGGCCCCGGTCTGGTCGCCGCTTCGACGCTGGTCGCGGTCGGCCTGCAGATGATGCTCGCGGAGCGCGCCGGACACCTCGCCGAGCAGCACCACATCTGGGTGTACGTGACCACGGTGCTCGCGGGGGTGCTGGGTGCGGCGCTGTCCTGGCAGCGCCGACGGCAGGCCCGCGACCTGGTCCGGGTCAGGACCATCGCGGACACCCTGCAGCACGCCGTGCTGCGTCCGGTCCCGGCCGCCCCGGGCCGGCTCCGCGCCGCGGGCCTGTACCGCCCGGCCCAGGCGGACGTCGCGGTCGGCGGTGACCTGTACGAGGTCTGCGAGACCAGGTTCGGCACCCGGATCCTGCTCGGCGACGTCCGTGGCAAGGGGCTGGACGCGGTCCGAACCGTCGCCGACGTGATCGGCGCCTTCCGGGTGACCGCGCACGAGACGGCCGACCTCACGGAGCTGGCGGGGCAGTTGGACCGCCAGGTGCTGCGGGAGGCGGCCGACCGGGCCGACGAGGAACTGTTCGTGACCGCGGTGCTGCTCCAGCACTGCCCGCGGACCGGCCGGGTCGAGCTGGTCAACCGCGGCCACCTCGCGCCGCTGCTGCTCAGCCCGGGCGCCGCCGAGCCGGTCGACTGCCCGGACCGGCTGCCGCTCGGGTTCGGGCACCTGGCGGCGGACGGCGAGCGGCCCACCACCGTCGAGCTGGCGCGGGGCTGCACGCTGCTGCTGCACACCGACGGCGTGAGCGAGGCCCGCGACCGGGCCGGGGTGTTCTACCCGCTGGCCGAACGGCTCGCCCGGCTCGGCACCACCGACCCGCGGGCGGTGGTGGCCTTCCTGGACCGGGACGTCCGCGGCCACTGCGAGCGGCTCACCGACGATCTCGCGGTCCTCGCCCTCACCCCGGCCTGAGCCGTACCGACGCCCCGACCCGTACCGCACGTCGGTGCGGGGCGGCAGACTGGGCGGATGCCCGATCCCGCGTCCGATCCCGCACTGATCCCGCCGGTCCCCGCCAGGCTGCCCGCCAAGGTCCGCTGCCTGCGCTGCGGACGGCTGCTGCACGACCCGGAGTCCCGGATGCTGCGCCTGGGCCGGGAGTGCCGCCGCCCGTCCGACCCGGTCCGGGTGGTCGCCGGGGAGCAGGAGACGCTTCCCGGAATGCCTGCGCCCGACAGTGAAATTGATGGACCGTCAGGATTGCCCTCCCCTCGGCGGTGATTCATCCTGGCTGATATGAAGCGGCGGTGGGGGAGCTCCGGGCGCTGGCTGATCGCGGGCCGGTTGATGCTGATCACGGTGGCCGAACTCGTCCTGACGGTCGGCCTGGTCTGGCTGACCGCGTTCACGGTGGACCACACGGGCGAGCGCTCCGTGCCGACCATGATCTGCTACGTCCTGGTCGCGCTCGCCGCCATGGCCGCCCTGCTGCTCGGCGTGATCGTCCTGGACGAGGACCGCCCGCTCAACTTCCTGGCCGCCCTGCTGGCCGGCGCGGGCTGGCTGCTGCTGGGCTGGAGCTGGCTGACCGGCGCCGAGCAGCAGGCGATGCACGACCGGGGCGTGCCGGAGAGCGCGGTGGTGGTCCGCTGCTGGACCGACCCACCGGACCTGCAGACCTCGGACGAGATGATGAGCGTCCGCCTGCCCGACGGCTCGACCCTCAAGCTGGGTACCGGCGGCCGCTGCGAGACCCCGGGGACCCGGATCGTGATCACCCGCGATCCCACCGGCACCTACTCCCCGGTGTCCGGCCCACCCCCTGGCCCGCCGGACCACACCCACCGCACGGTGGGGCTGGTCATGCTCTGCGTCGGCGCGCTGGGCCTGGCGTCCTTCTTCCCCTACCTCCTCGACTGACTCCCCGCGCGGGGTCCGGAGCCCCTGCGGCGCGAGTGGTACTCGGCCGGGTGCGGCGCTCGCGTTACGAACATGCGGAGGGGCTGAGCGTGCAGCAGGCGCAGCGGGATCTGCGGGAGCTGGTCACCGCTCAGGTGCTGGAGCCGGTCGGCCGCACGCGGGCCAGGTACTACACGGCCGGGCCGCGTTTCCCGGAGCGGGCACTGGGTGTGGCGCGCACTCCGATGCGCCTCGTCGACCCGTTCGCCGGCTGAGATCCTGGTGGCGGGGGGATGGCCGCGGTCGATGCCGTCCCCGCCCTCCTGCGCCACAGCGGCCGCACGGCCCGGCAGTTCGCGCGCCGGGTCCGGGTCCGGGTCCGGGTCCGGGTCCGGGCCCCAGGTCACGGACGGGCTGTGGAGTGGACGGCCCCGAGGAGATCGGAGTCCGGATCGGCGGGGGCGGGGGGTCCGGATCGGATCCGATCGCGGACGAGTTCGACCGGGCCTCGGAACCAGCCCAGTTTCTCCACCCACCAGGTGAGGCCGGCCGCCCGGTACGGGGCAACGACCATGGCGTCGGCGTCCCTCCGGAGCCCGGACGTCCGGCCCTCCATGACGACGTCGAACGGCCGGTTCCGGACGGGCTGTTGGGCGCGGACGTAGGAGACCACGTCCGCCAGGTCGGCCGGGGGCATCATCTGGGTGTGGCCCACCCCGGCCCGGGTGGGGAAGACGCCGTCCCAGCGCGCGGCCCGCCGCATGGGGCGCCGCGAGGGCCAGGTGCCGGCGATCCACACCGGGATGCGGGGGCGTTGCGGGCTCACCGGCTGGAAGGTGAGGTCGGTGGCCGTGAACCAGCGGCCCTGGAAGGTGAACGGCAGGCCCGTCCACAGCCCGTCGAGGAGGTGGAGGGCTTCGTCCAGCTTCTCCGCCCGCACCCGCGGGTCCGGATCATGGCCCAGCGCCTGGAACTCGGCGGCGGAGGACCCCAGGCCGGCGCCGAAGACCAGCCGTCCGCCGCTGAGGAGGTCCAGCGCCACGGTTGCGCGGGCGACTTCGGCAGGACGTTTGAGGGCGAGGACGCTCACCATGACGCCGAGTCGTAGGCGCTCCGTGTCGGCGGCGATCGCGGCGAGGGTGGTCCACGAGTCGGTGACGTGCTCGTCCGGGTGTTCCGCGACCTGGCCGTCCCAGAGGAAGAAGCCGTCCCAGCCGGACTGCTCCGCCAGCGTTCCGAGTTCGCGGAGCAGGCGGGGGTCCGCGTACTCGCGCCTGTTGGGCAGTCCGACGGCGTATCGCAGCGGCTGCTGTGGCATGGCGTCCATCGGTTGCCGCCTTCCTGGTGGCCTTCCTGGTCGCCTTCCTGATCGCCCGTCCGATCGCCTTTTCGGATCGGATCCGACGCTCGCCGGGGCGACCGGCTCCAACCTCGATGATGTCCGCTTCGCGACGACCGGGGCAACCGGAACGGCGCCGCTCCGGTCGCCCGGCCGGGCGGGCGGGAACGGCCCGGCTCCGGTGCCCCGGGCGCCCGCTGTCCCGCCGTTGGGCGGCCGCCTGCCCGGAAATTCACACGTGCACGAATCGAGCCAGGTCAGCGGCTGACTCGGCAGGACGAGAGCCCGGCGCGGTGCTAGGGTCCTCTGGGAGCCTGAATCGCCGGCGGCGGTTCCGATGAGCTCCCCGCGTGTGGCGGCGTCCCCTTCGGTGGGACGGAACGCCACCCTCCCCTGACATCAGTGATCAACCGGAGTCCCTCGGCCGCTGCGCGATGCCGCTGCGCGTTGCACCTGCGCGTCGCAGCCGGGCGGAGGGCGCCTCCGATGCCGGCGCGCGAGGCACTGCCTGCGCCGCCCAGACCTTCCACACCTCCCCCACCTATCGCCTTCGGACGGAACACCGCCGGAGGATGCGAAGGGAGCAGCGATGTCCGAGAACAGTGCGGCATCGGGGCTCGGTCCGCGGTACCTGATCAGCGTCGTGGTCCCGTGTTTCAACGAAGAGGCCGTCCTGCCCGCGACCTACGAGCGGCTGACCGCCGTGATGGGCCGTCTGGTCGGCTGCGACCACGAGTTGGTCCTCGTGGACGACGGCAGCACGGACCGTACCTGGGAGGTGCTGCGGGAGCTGGCCGCCGCCGACCCCAGGGTCCACCTGGTGCGGTTCAGCCGGAACTTCGGCCACCAGTGCGGACTGCTGGCGGGGCTCCGGGCGGCGGCCGGCGACGCCGTGGTGATGATCGACGCGGATCTGCAGGACCCACCCGAGGTGGTCCCCGAACTGGTGGAGCGGTGGCGGCAGGGCTGGCCCGTGGTGTCCGCCCGCAGGACCCGCAGGCAGGGCGAGTCCTGGTCCAAGCGCGGGTCCGCCTACCTCTTCTACCGGGTCCTGGACGTGCTGGCCGACCAGCCCGTGGCCAGGGACACCGGTGACTTCCGGCTGCTGGACCGCAGTGTGGTCGACCTGGTCGCGACCCTCCCCGAGCGCCGGCTCTTCCTCCGCGGCCAGATCAGCTGGGCCGGCTTCCCCGAGACCACCGTGGAGTACGTCCGCCGGCCCCGCCCGGCCGGACAGTCCAAGTACGGCATCCGCCGTCAGCTCGCCCTCGCTCACCAGGCGTTGATGAGCTGCTCCGCCTTTCCCGCGCGGCTCCCGGTCCTGGCCGCGGCCCCGGTCCTGGGCGCGGCGGTCGCCGGCCCCCTGATCGGCCGCAGGGCGTCGCAGGGCGCCTGGGCACTGGGCGTCCAACTGCTGTGCCTCGGCGTGCTGGCGGACTACGTGTTCCAGGAGTACGACCAGACGCGCGGCCGTCCCGCGTACCTGGTCCGGCAGAGCGTGCCTGGCCGGTCCGCGGCGCGGGCGGCGAGAACGGGGACTCCCGTGGCATCCGCGTCCTCCCGAGCCGCCGTGGGCCCGGCGGGCCCCGACGATCGGGCGGCGGCCTCGTGACCGGCGTCGTGGGCCGTCCGGTGGCGGGCCCGGCGCGGCAGAACGGCCGAACCCCGGCCCCGCCGTCCGGCGACGAGGTCCTGGTGATCGGCGGCGGGTTCACCGGCCTGGCCGCCGCCCACGAGCTCGCCCTGGCCGGGGTGGCCTGCCGGGTGCTGGAGCGGGACCCGTACGTCGGCGGCCTGGCGGGGTCGTTCGAGGTCGGGGGAGCCCGGCTGGAACGCTTCTACCACCACTGGTTCTCCTCCGATCTGGAGGTCCGGGGGCTGTGCGCGGAACTCGGCTGCTCCCACCTGCTGCAGCCGCACCTGACCCGGACCGGTGTCTACTACGCGAACTCGGTGTACCGGTTGTCGAGCCCGTGGGACGTGCTGCGTTTCGCCCCCCTCCCGCTGCCCGACCGGGTCCGGCTGGGCTGGTCCGCGGTCCGTGCCCACCAGGTGAAGCACTGGCGGGACCTGGAGGACCTGACGGCCCGCGAGTGGCTGCTGCAGCTGAGCGGGCCGAAGGTCTACGAGACGGTCTGGCGGCCGCTGCTGGAAGGCAAGTTCGGCCAGTACGCGACCGAGGTCGGCGCCACCTGGATGTGGACCAAGCTCCACCTGCGCGGTGGCAGCCGGTCGAACAGCGGCCGCGAGGTCCTCTACTACCTGCAGGGTGGCTGCGCCGCCCTGCTGGACGCGTGGGTGTCGCGCCTCTCCGGGTTGGGAGTCCGGATCAGCACGGACACCCCGGTACGGCAGGTCCTCACCGACGCCCACGGGGTGTGCGGGGTCCGCACCGGGAGCGGCGTCCTGCCCGCCCGGCGGGTTCTGGCCACCACGGCACCGGACCTGCTGGCCGGCTTCCTCGCCCCCGCCGCGGGACCGCCGCCCCATCCGGACGTGCCCGCCGTCCGCCGGCGGCTGTCCGACATCCCCTACCTCGCCAATCTGTGCCTGGTGCTGCAGACCGACCGGTCCCTGTCGGACACCTACTGGCTCAACGTCACCGACCCGTCGTTCCCCTACGTCGGCGTCATCGAGCACACCAACCTGGAGGCCTCCGACGCCTACGCCGGGAGTCACCTGGTCTACCTGTCCGCCTACCTCCCGACCAGCGCCGAGCTGTACCGGATGGACGACGACGCGGTCTTCCGCGCCAGCCTTCCGTACCTGAGCCGGATGTTCCCGCAGTTCCGGCGCGACTGGGTCCGGCGCTACCACGTCTGGCGGGCCGATCACGCCCAGCCGGTGATCACCCCGCACTACTCCGACCGCATCCCGGCGGTGGAGACCGACGTGCCGGGGCTCTACCTGGCCAGCATGGCCCAGGTCTACCCCCAGGACCGGGGCACCAACTACGCCGTGCGGCAGGGGCGGCACGTCGGCCGCCTGATCGCCGACCGGATGCGCACCGCCCCCGGTACCGGCCCCGGTACCGCCCCCAGAACGGCGCCGAGCACCGCGCCCAGCACCGCCCCCGAGGAGTGGACGCCATGAACTCCCTGATCAGCACCGAGGATTGCGAGCGGATGGCCATCGCGCGGGTGCACGAGCTCTACCGCCGCCACGTCAGCCGGGGCCAGGTGTCGCTGCTCTCCGCCTTCGGATTCGGCCGCGATGTCGTGGACAGCGCCTCGGGCTGCTGGATCACCCTGCGCGACGGGCGGCGGGTCCTGGACTTCACCGGCGGGATCGGCGTCCTGAACCACGGCCACAACCACCCCCGCATCCTGGCCGCCCGCCGGCGCTTCCAGGAGCTGCAGCGCATGGAGGTGCACAAGAACTACTTCTCCCCGTACGTCGCCGCGCTCGGGCACAACCTGGCCCAGCTGCTGCCCGCGGACCTCGAGGTCAGCTACTTCCCCAACTCGGGCGCGGAGGCCGTCGAGGGCGCCCTCAAGATGGCCTACAAGTACCACCGCGGCCACCGCGGCACCGTCCTGCACTCCGACATCGCCTTCCACGGCAAGCTGCTCGGCGCCGGGAGCCTGACCAGCTCGCCGGAGGTGCACTTCACCTTCCCGCGGATCCCCGGCACGGACGCCTTCGCCTTCGACGACCTCCGCTCCCTCGAACTGGCCCTGGAGCGGCACACCACGCCCGAGGGCGGCAGCGACGTCTACGCGCTGGTCCTGGAACCCTTCAGCGCCTCCAGCCTCCGCGAGTGCTCGGAGGACTTCCTGCGCGAGGCGCGCCGGCTGTGCACCGAGCACGACATCGTCCTGATCTTCGACGAGGTCTACACCTCCTGGGGCAAGACCGGTTCGCTCTTCCACTTCATGCGCCACCCCGGTCTGGTCCCGGACGTGGTGACCACCTCCAAGTCCTTCGGCGGCGGCAAGGCCTCCATCTCCGGCTACGTGGCGAGGGAACCCGTCTTCCGCAGGGCCTACGACTCGCTCCCCGACGCCACCCTGCACAGCACCACCTACTACGGGTTCGGCGAGGAGACGGCCACCGCGCTGGAGGCCGTGGCGATCGCGGTCGAGGACGACTACCCCGCCAGGGCCCGCCGCCTCGGCGAACGGCTGCGCCGCGGCCTCACCGCCCTCGCCGCCGGCCATCCGCGCGCGATCGCGGAGGTGCGCGGCGCCGGTGCCCTCCAGGGCGTCGTCCTGCGCCACGGTCCGGCCGCCCTCGACCACGCGCTGCGACTGCTGCCGTCCTCCTTCGCGCGCGACCCGCAGGCCGGGGCCAAGCTGGCCACCGCTGCCGTGGTCGCCGCCCTCTACCGCGACCACGGTGTGCTCACCTACTACGGCTCCAACCACGACCTCCCCCTGATCGCCGCGCCTCCCCTGGTGGCCGAGGACTCCGACGTCGACCTCTTCCTGGAAGCCCTGGACGCGGTACTGGCCAAGGGAATGCCCCGCCTCCTGGCGGGCCTGGTCAGGGAGAAGGCCACCGCATGAGCTCCCCGGCGGCCCGTCCCGCACCGCCCGCCGACGGGTTCCGCAGCGCGCGGGAGCACCGTCGTCTGCGGGGGTGGGAACGGCGGATACGCTCCGCCGGGCTCCCGCCGCTCTGGGCGGGGCGCTGCACGGCCCTGTCCGAACCGTCCCGCCAGGCCGCGGCGGTCCGGCACACGGCCGCCACCTTCGCCGCCCTCCCGAAGGCGTACCGCCTGGTGTTCGCCCTGCTGATGCGGGTGTTCCCGGTGGCCGCCGCCCTCGCGGACCCGACGGGCCCGCTCCGGGGCGCCCCGGACCGGGACCGTCCGCAACGGGTCGCCGACCGGCTGTCCACGGTGCCCGGGTGCGCCGAACTGCTCAGGGTGAGCCTGGCGTTGGCCCTGCACGGCGCCCTGGACGGACCCTCCACCACGGCGCGACAGGAGTCCGGATGACCAGCAACGTACGCACCGTCCACTGCGACGCCCTGGTGATCGGCTCGGGCGCCGGCGGCAGCACCGCCGCCCTGGAACTCGCCGGCGCGGGCCGGGAGGTCCGCGTCCTCGAGGAGGGCCCGCGGGTCCCGCAGGCGCGGATCACCCGGGCGTCCCCGGCGGAGAACCTGCGCCTGCTCTACCGCCAGGGCGGCCTGGTGCCCCTCCACGGCGCACCCACCATCCCCTTCGGGGAGGGGCGTTGCGTCGGGGGAACCACCGTGCTCAACGGAGGGCTGCTCTGGCGTCCGCCCGAACACCTGCTGGAGTGCTGGGCGTCCGCCGGCGTCGACGGCTTCCGGTCCCACCATCTCGCCCCCCACCTGGCCGAGGCGGAGCGGCGTCTGGGTGTCATCGACCAGCTGCCCGGGGAGGGAAACCGCGACTCGGTGCTGCTCGCCCAGGCGGCCGACCGACTCGGCTGGCGCTGGGCACCGGCCCGCAGGGCGGTACGGGGCTGCCGGCACGCCAACCGTTGCGTCACCGGCTGCCCCACCGGGGCCAAGCAGAGCATGCTGGTGAGCTACCTGCCCGCCGCCGAACGGCTCGCGGCGGTCATCGAGCCCGACACCCGGGTCGTCCGGCTGGAACACGACGGCACCCGGGTCACGGCCGTGCACGCCCTGCACGACGGCCGGCGACTGCGCTACCTCCCGCGGACGGTGTTCCTGGCCGCGGGTCCGATCGGCAGCGCCCTGCTGCTGCGGCGCAGCGCCATCGGCGGACGCGGCCCGGGCCGGGCCATCGCGTTCCACGTCAACTTCCGTACGGTGGCGCGGTTCGACGAGTCGGTCCGCGCCACCGAGGGCACCATCTTCACCGCGCAACTGCAGGAGTTCGCGGACCGGGGTGTGCGGGTGATGCCCGGGAACCTCACCCCGGGGTCGCTCGCCGCGGCGCTGGCTGCCCATCCGGCCGGGACCGTCGACCGGATGCTGGCCCAGCTGGACCGGATCGCGGTCTACACGACCCAGGTGAGCGTCCAGGGCACCGCACGGCTGCTGGCGGTACCGGGCCTCGGTCCGGTCCTGCGGCACCGCCTGACCGGGAACGACCGGGACCTCCTGCGCTCCGCCTTCCGGCACACCGCGGAGCTCCTCCTGGAGGCCGGCGCGGTCGAACTGCTGCCGCCCGCACCCACCAGCCTGACCGGCGCCGCCCAGGCAGCCGACTTCGCACGGCAGGCCCGGCCCGAGAGCTGGGACCTGATCTCGGTCCACGCCATGGCGTCCTGCCGGATGGGCCCACCCGCCCTGGGCGGGGTGTGCGACGCCCAGGGACGCCCGTACGGCTTCACCAACCTGCGGCTGTGCGACGCGAGCGTCCTGCCGGGCGCCACCGGCGTCAGCCCGCAGGAGACCATCATGGGCTTCTCCCACCTGATGACGGCCCGGTACCTCGAGCACTCCACCGGCCATCGGCCCGGGGGCACTTGAGCAGCCACGGCACAGCGCCGTGCGCGGGCCGGCCGTCCGGCGTCCCCGCCGGTCGGAGAGGTTCCGGCCGGCGGAGACGCTCGGCGGTCGAGCCGCGCCCCCGCAGATCGGAGGGGTTCTACAGGTCGTAGTACAGCTCGAACTCGTGCGGGTGCGGCCGCAGTGCGATCGGGGCGATCTCGTTGGTGCGCTTGAAGTCGATCCAGGTCTCGATCAGGTCGGGGGTGAACACCCCGCCCGCGAGCAGGTACTCGTGGTCGGCCTCCAGCGCCTCCAGCACGGCCCCGAGCGAGGCGGGCACCTGCGGGACGGCGGCGTGCTCGTCGGGGGCGAGCTCGTACAGATCCTTGTCGACCGGCTCCAGCGGCTCGATCTTGTTCTTGATGCCGTCCAGGCCGGCCATCAGCATCGCGGCGAAGGCCAGGTACGGGTTGGACGCCGGGTCGGGCGCGCGGAACTCGATGCGCTTGGCCTTGGCGTTGGAGCCGGTGATCGGGATCCGGATCGCGGCGGAGCGGTTGCGCTGCGAGTAGACCAGGTTGACCGGGGCCTCGAAGCCGGGCACCAGGCGGTGGTAGGAGTTCACCGACGGGTTGGTGAAGGCCAGCAGCGAGGGGGCGTGCCGCAGCAGGCCGCCGATGTAGTAGCGGGCGGTGTCGGACAGCCCCGCGTAGCCCTGCTCGTCGTAGAAGAGCGGCGAGCCCTCGGTCCACAGCGACTGGTGGACGTGCATGCCGGAGCCGTTGTCGCCGAAGATCGGCTTGGGCATGAAGGTGGCGGTCTTGCCGTTGCGCCACGCGACGTTCTTGATGATGTACTTGAACAGCATCAGGTCGTCGGCGGCGTGCAGCAGGGTGTTGAACTTGTAGTTGATCTCGGCCTGGCCGGCGGTGCCGACCTCGTGGTGCTGGCGTTCGACCTCCAGGCCCGCCTTGGCCAGTTCCAGCGACATCTCCGCGCGCAGGTCGGCGAAGTGGTCGACCGGCGGGATCGGGAAGTACCCGCCCTTGTACTTGACCTTGTAGCCGCGTGCGTCGCCCTCGGCGGAGCCGCTGTTCCAGGCGCCGGCCTCGGAGTCGATGTGGTAGTACGAGGCGTTGGCGCTGGTCTCGAAGCGCACCGAGTCGAAGACGTAGAACTCGGCCTCCGGCCCGAAGTACGCGGTGTCGGCGATGCCGGAGGAGGCCAGGAACGCCTCGGCCTTCTTGGCCACGTTGCGCGGGTCGCGGCTGTAGGCCTCGCCCGTGATCGGGTCCTGGATGAAGAAGTTGATGTTGAGGTGCTTCTCGGTCCGGAACGGGTCCAGCCGGGCGGTCGCCAGGTCCGGCACGAGTGCCATGTCGGACTCGTGGATGGCCTGGAAGCCGCGGATCGACGAGCCGTCGAACATCAGGGTCTCGGACGGATCGAAGGTCGCCGCGGGTACCGAGAAGTGCTGCATGACGCCCGGCAGGTCGCAGAACCGGACGTCGACGAACTTGATGTCGTTGTCGGCGATGTACTGCTTCACCTCGTCGGCGTTGGTGAACATCCATCCTCCTCAGCGTGCGGTCTGGTGGCGCCCTAGGGCGGCTCACGTTAGAGCTGGGCCGTTTCCGGCCGGTGACTCCACCGTTTCCTGAATGTTAACCGGACCGCCGTGCCGGGCGGCAAAGCCGTACGGTTCCGGACAAAACGCAGCCTCCGGCGGGCCGGTGACCCATGAGTGGTCCAGACCACTTGCGGGGTCCGGCCGACACGGATTCACCCCTGCGGGGGGAGGGTGCCGAAGATCGCCCGACCGGTCCGGATACTGTGGATTCGTGGATACCAGAGAAGCGTTGGGATCGTGGATCGACGGGCCGAAGGCCGCCGCCGAGCGGATGGGCGCCGACTTCGGGTACCGCGGCGAGCGCCTCGGTCTGCCCAAGGAGGGCCCCGGCTCGATCGCCGGGCCCGGCCGCCGGATCGGCGCGCTGTTCGTCGACGGCTGGCTGGTCAGCCTGGTCGCGTACGGGCTGATCGCCCGCGGTGACCAGGCGGCGGCCAATCTGTGGACCACCCCGCTGTTCTACGTCGTCACGGTGCTGCTGCTGGCCACGGCCGGCTTCACCGTCGGCAAGCGGATCTTCGGCCTGCGGGTGGTCCGCCTGGACGGCGGCCGGGCCACCATCCCGCAGATCCTGCTGCGCACGCTGCTGCTCTGCCTGCTGGTGCCCGCCCTGGTCTGGGACCGCGACACCCGCGGCCTGCACGACAAGGCGGTCGGCACGGTGGAGATCCGCGCCTGAACCGCGTCCACCCCGCATCCACCGCGCCCGCCCCGTCCACCGCGCCACCACCCGGCCGCGGACGCCGAACGGCTGGTGACGTCGAGCGGCTGCGGGCACCGAACGGCTGCGGACACCGAACCGCCGAGCGGACGTCGAACGGCCCCGTCGCGATCTCTCGCGGCGGGGCCGTGGTGTCAAACGAAGCAGGCGGGGTCAGCGGGCCTGGCCGCCCTTGGGCATCCGGGCACCCTTGGGCATCGGGCCCTTGGGGATCGGCGCCTTGGAGAGCAGGTCGCCCAGCGCGCGCAGCCGGTCGTTGGTCTCGGTGACCTGGCCGGGGGTGATGGCGCGCGGCAGCCGCATCAGGTGGATCTGCAGCTTCTTCAGCGGGATCTCACCCTCCCCGTTGCCGACCATGATGTCGTGCACCGGGACGTCGCCGACGACCTTGGCCATCTTGCGCTTCTCGGACGCCAGCAGCGGCCGGACCCGGTTCGGGTTGCCCTCGCCGATCAGCGCGATGCCCGCGCGGCCGACCGCCCGGTAGACCGCGTCCTGGTTGCGGGTCACCGCGACCGGCGTGGTGTTGGCGCTCCAGCCGCGGCGGATGTTGTCCAGCACCGCCGCGACCGCGCCGGGCTGGCCCTCCATCTGCCCGAAGGCCGCCCGCTCCGCCCGGCGGCCGAAGACGATCGCCATGGCCAGGAACGCCACGATGAAGCCCAGGATGCCCAGGTAGATGGGGTGACCGATCAGGAAACCGATGGCGAGGAACACGCCGAAGGTGAGGAGGCCGATGCCTCCGATGATCAGGCCGATCTTGGTGTCGACCTTCTTGGTCATTTGGTACGCCGTGCGGATCTGCTGCAGCCGCCCGGGGTTCACGGATGATTCCCTCGCCATACCGGCCATGGTACGTGTGGCAGGTACGGGATATCCAAGGGCGGTGCCGGTTCGTGACCTGCGTCTTCCCCCGGCCGGTCGCCGCGTGGCGTTCCCCGGGCCGCCGGCCCGCCGCCCACCGGGCCCCCGCCGGGGGTCAGACCCGCCGGGCGGCCCCGCCGGCCGCGGCGGACGGCGCCGCGTCCTGCACCCGGTCGGCCGCGTACCGCCGGTTCTCGCACACCGCCGACCAGGCGTTGCGCCGCGCGCCGCCCAGCAGTGCGCGCTCCGCCAGCCGCACCGCGTCCCCGACCGAGCGGACCCGGCCGATGCCCCGGCCGGTCCGTACCGCTCCGATTCCTGCCTGCATCTCGCGCGCTCCCGTAGCTGTCGAGGTGGATCCGACACCGTTCATGGTGGCCCACCGGTGTTGCCGACCGGTGACCTCGGCGTCAAAGGCCGATGAAGACCGGGCCCGTCGGCGTGTTGCGGGCACGCCGGACGGGCCCGGACACGGCGACGGGGCGGGCCCGACCGGACCCGCCCCATCATCGGACGAAACTCGGAGCGGCGAAACTCAGACCGCCGCCTGCGCGCGGTGCTCCAGCGCCTGCCGGTAGAGCCGCCCGGCGCGGTACGAGGAGCGCACCAGCGGGCCGGACATCACACCGGCGAAGCCCAGCTCCTCGGCCTCCTGCTGCAGCTCCACGAACTCGTGCGGCTTCACCCAGCGCTCGACCGGGTGGTGGCGCAGCGACGGCCGCAGGTACTGGGTGATGGTGATCAGCTCGCAGCCGGCCCCGACCAGGTCGGCCAGCGCCTGGCTGACCTCCTCGCGGGTCTCGCCCATGCCCAGGATCAGGTTGGACTTGGTCACCAGCCCGGCGGCACGCGCCTGGGTGATGACGTCCAGCGAACGCTCGTACCGGAACGCCGGGCGGATCCGCTTGAAGATCCGCGGCACCGTCTCGACGTTGTGCGCCAGCACCTCGGGCCGGGACGAGAAGACCTCGGCCAGCTGCTCGGGCACCGCGTTGAAGTCCGGGATCAGCAGCTCGACACCGGTCCGGCCGGCCTGGCGCTCCGCGGTCATCGCGTGCACCTGGCGGACGGTCTCGGCGTACAGCCAGGCGCCGCCGTCGGGCAGGTCGTCGCGGGCGACGCCGGTGATGGTGGCGTAGTTGAGGTCCATCGTGACGATCGACTCGGCGACCCGGCGCGGCTCGTCCCGGTCGAAGTCGGCGGGCTTGCCGGTGTCGATCTGGCAGAAGTCACAGCGGCGGGTGCACTGGTCGCCGCCGATCAGGAAGGTCGCCTCGCGGTCCTCCCAGCATTCGAAGATGTTGGGGCAGCCGGCCTCCTGGCAGACCGTGTGCAGCCCCTCCTTCTTCACCAGCGACTGCAGTGCGTTGTACTCCGGGCCCATCTTCGCCCGGGTCTTGATCCACTCGGGCTTCCGCTCGATGGGGGTCTCGGCGTTCCGGACCTCGAGGCGGAGGAGCTTCCGGCCGTCGGGTGCGACAGCGGACACGTGCGACTCCTAGGACTAGACGGGGTACCCCCAGGGTACGCCTGTGCATTCATCGGTTGTGCCGGGCCCGGCCCTGCAATCGCAGGGCAACAACCGGAACCCGGTCTGGATTCCCTACCTCAGCGGGTGAGGGCGGGTTCCGGAAGCTCGGCGAGGACCGCCGACAGGTGCCGTTCGACCGCGGGCAGTGCCTCGGCCACGGTGAAGTCCCGGCCCAGCTCGGAGCTGACCGAGCCCACCCCGGCGTCCCGGATCCCGCACGGCACGATCTTGTCGAACCAGGTCATGTCCGGGTCGCAGTTGAGCGCGAACCCGTGCATGGTCACCCCGCGCGCCACCCGGACGCCGATCGCCGCCAGCTTGCGGTCGTCGCCGCGCTGACCGGCGTTGGAGGGCGCGTACTCCGGCCCGGCCAGCCGCGGGTCGATCCCCAGCGGCAGGCCCATCCGCAGCGTCAGCTTGCCGATCTCCACCACCTGGGACGGGTCGACCACCGCGTCCGGGATCTCCGCGCCGAGCTTCCACACCCCGCTGCGGCCCTCGATCCGGGTGGTGTCCACGCCGAACTCGGCGCAGGCCCGGATCAGCGCCTCCTCCAGCCGGCGCACGTACGCCACCACGTCGATCGGGTCCGGCAGCTTGACGATCGGGTAGCCCACCAGCTGGCCGGGGCCGTGCCAGGTGATCTCACCGCCGCGGTTCACCTCCACCACCGGCGTGCCGTCCAGCGGCAGGTCGGCCGGGTTGGTGCGCTTGCCCATCGTGTAGACGGGCGGGTGCTCCAGCAGCAGCACGGTGTCCGGGATCTCGTCCGCCACCCGCAGCGCGTGCAGCCGCTGCTGCTCGGCCCAGGCCTCCTGGTACGGCACCGCAGCCTCACCGGTGCCCAACCGCACAAACCGTATCCGCTCGCTCACCGCTGCTCCTTGCCAGGCGTTCGAGACCAACCTCGTCACTGTACGCCCCGGGCCGCGGCACCCTTCAAGGCGCGGGGTCCACGGTGGGGAGCGCGGTCGGGGCTCAGGGGGCGGCGAGCAGTTGCAGGCGCAGCGCGAGGTGCAGCTCGAGGGCGCGCTCGGGGTGGTTCCAGCCCGGGCCGAGCAGTGCCTCGACCCGGTCCAGGCGCTGGACCACGGTGTTGACGTGGACGTGCAGCTGGTCCTTGGCGCGGGTGAGGCTGCCGCCGCTGTCGAAGTACGCCCGCAGGGTGCGCACCAGCTCGGTGCCGCGCCGTGCGTCGTAGTCGATCAGCGGGCCGAGCGCGCCGGTGACGAACGCGTCCACCTCGTGGCCGTCGCCGAGCAGGACCCCGAGGAAGCCGAGGTCGGCCGCCGAGGCACCGTCGCCCTCCCGGCCGAGCACCCGCAGCGCCCGGACGCAGCGCACCCCCTCGGCGTGGGCGGCGGCCAGTGCGGCGGGCCCGGTGGCCGGGCGGCCGACGCCGACGGTCACCGGGGCGCCGGTGAGCCGGGCCAGCCGGTCGGCGGTGTCGCGGGCGACCCGGCCGGGGGCGGTGCCGTCCTCCGGGAGCAGCAGGACGACGGCCTCGCCGTGCTCGGCGCTGATCCCGCGGGAGCCGAAGAGGTGGCGGGCGGCGGCGCCGGCCAGCCTGGTCCGGCCGTCCGGGGTGGTGTCGGCGACCAGCGCCAGGTGGGGGCGGGCCAGGTCGACGCCGAGCCGGCGGCCGCGCGCGGTCAGGCCGGCGGGATCGCGGTCGGGGGCGGTGAGCAGGTCGGTGAGCAGTTCGCCGCGGATCCGGTTCTCGGTCTCGGCGACGGACCGCCGCAGCAGCAGGAGCAGGGCGGTGACGACCCCGGCGCGTTCGAAGATCCGCCGGTCGGCGTCGTCGAGGTCGGGGCGGCCGAGCAGGGCCAGGCCGCCGAGCAGCTCCTGGCCGGCCAGGACGGCGCAGACCCAGCCGTCCCCGTGCCGGACCGCGCGGGCCTCGCCGCGGGAGGCGGCGAGCGCCCGGGCCAGGTCCTCGGCGGCGGCCGGGCGGCCGGTGACCGGGCGGCCCTCGCTGTCGTGCACCGCGACCTCGCCGCCCAGCAGGGCGGCGACCTCGGCCGCCACGTCCGCCACCTCGGCGCCGCGCAGCACCAGGTCGGTCAGCCGGTCGTGGGCCTGCTCGGCGCGCTGGACGGCGGCGGCGTGGGCCTTGATGACCTCGTTGGCGCCGGCCAGTTCGGCCAGGGCGGCGCGGGTCCCGGCGAGTGACTCGGCGGTGTCCAGGGCGATGGCGGCGTGCGCGGCCAGCGTGCACAGCAGGGCCACCTCGTCCGGGGAGAAGGTGCGGGCCGAACGGTCGGCGGCGAACAGCACGCCGATCACCCGGCCGCCGAGCAGCAGCGGGACGCCGATGATCGCGACCAGGCCCTCGTCCAGCACCCCGGCGTCGATCCGGCCGGTGTGGCGGAACCGTCCGTCGGTGCGGTAGTCGGGGGTGGCGTACGGGCGGGCGGTCTGGGCGACCAGGCCGCCGAGTCCGTCGCCGAGGCTGAGCCTCAGGTGCTGGAAGAGCGCGGAGACCGAGCCGTCGGTGACCCGCATGTAGGTGTCGCCGGCGGCCTCGTCCGGCAGGGTCAGGTAGGCGGTGTCGGTGCCCAGCAGCATCCGGGCCCGGCGGACGATCGCCTGCAGGACGGAGTCCAGGTCGCGGGAGGCGGCGAGGTCGCCGGCGGTGTCGAAGAGCGCGGTCAGCTCGGTCTCCCGGCGGCGGTGCTGACGCAGGGTCCGGTGCACCCGCAGGGCCTGCCAGGTGGCGTCGTCGATCTCGGCGAGGACCTGCGGCGGGGCGCCGCGGCGGCGGGCGTCCGCGAGCACCGCGGCGAAGTCCTCGGTGGCCGCGCCGGTGGCCAGCAGGTCGAGCAGCCGGCGCAGGGCCGGGGCCGCGGTGGCCTCCGGGGCCCGGGCGCCGGGTACGGAGCTGGTGTCGGGGTGGTCCATGGTGCGGGACATCGTGCCAGTTCTCGGTGGAGGGCGGAACGGCCCGGCGCGGATGGCGGAGCGCGCCGGGCCGTACGGGGGCTCAGACGGTGACCGCCTGCCCCGCCGCGCGGTCCCCGGCCGGGCCGGAGGGCTCGATCGCGGCCAGGTCGCGGCCCCGGGTCTCGCGGGCGCACAGCACGGCGAGGACGGTGACCGCGGCGGCGATGGCGACGTAGACGGCGATCGGGGTGGCGCTGCCGTAGTCCTTGAGCAGCGCGGTGGCGATCAGCGGCGCGGGGGCGCCGGCGGCCACCGAGGAGAACTGGGCGCCGATGGACGCCCCGGAGTACCGCATCCGGGTGGCGAACAGCTCTGAGAAGAAGGCCGCCTGGGGGGCGTACATCGCGCTGTGGAAGACCAGGCCGACGGTGACGGCCAGCACCAGCGAGCCGAAGTCCTTGGTGTCGACCAGCCCGAAGAAGACGAACGCCCAGACCCCGACCCCGACCGCGCCGACCAGGTAGACGGGCTTGCGGCCGACCCGGTCGGAGAGTGCGCCGAAGACCGGGATCAGGGCGAACTGGATCGCCGAGCCGATCAGGACGGCGTTCAGCGCGGTCTGCTTGGGCACGTGGACGTGGCCGACGGCGTACGCCAGCACGAAGGTGGTCATCACGTAGTACGAGATGTTCTCGGCCATCCGGGCGCCCATCGCCACCAGCACGTCCCGCCAGTGGTCGCGCAGGACGGCGACCAGCGGCGGCCGCTCCTCGCGGCCGCGCGCCTCGGCGGCCGCCAGCGCCTGCTTGAACAGCGGCGACTCGTCCACCGACAGCCGGATCCACATCCCGACCATCACCAGCAGCGCGGACAGCAGGAACGGGATCCGCCAGCCCCAGGCGAGGAAGTCGGCGTCGCTCTGCACGGTGGTCAGCAGCGAGAGCACCCCGGCGGCCAGCAGGTTGCCGGCCGGGGCGCCGCCCTGCGGCCAGGACGCCCAGAAGCCGCGCCGCCGCTGGTCGCCGTGTTCGGAGACGAGCAGCACCGCGCCGCCCCACTCGCCGCCCAGCGCGAAGCCCTGGACCAGCCGCAGCGCGGTCAGCAGCAGCGGTGCGGCCACCCCGATCTGGCGGTACGTCGGCAGGCAGCCGATCAGCGTGGTCGCCCCGCCCATCAGCAGCAGGCTCAGCACCAGCAGCCGCTTGCGGCCGATCCGGTCGCCGAAGTGCCCGAACACCAGGGCGCCGAGCGGGCGGGCGGCGAAGCCGATCGCGTAGGTGAGGAAGGAGAGCAGGGTGCCGGTCAGCGGGTCGCTGTTGGGGAAGAAGACCTTGCCGAACACCAGGGCCGCGGCCGTGCCGTAGAGGAAGTAGTCGTACCACTCGATGGTGGTGCCGATCAGGCTGGCACCGACCACCTTCCAGAGCCGGGAGCCGTTTCTCGCGTCGTCGGGGGAGCTGGCCATCGGGGTCACCTCGGGGGGTTGGGTGGCTGGGCGGGGACGGGTGGGGCGGGACGGGACGGGGGTCAGTACGCGGTCCAGCCGCCGTCGACGGGCAGGCTGGCGCCGGTGATGTATGCGGCGGCGGGGGAGCACAGCCAGAGCGCCAGTGCGGCCACCTCGGCGGGTTCGATCAGCCGCTTGACGGCGGTCCGGTCGAGCATGATCCGCTCGACCACCTCGTCCTCGGGGATGCCGTGGGCGGTGGCCTGGGCGGCGATCTGCCGCTCCACCAGCGGCGTGCGGACGTAGGCCGGGTTGACGCAGTTGCTGGTGACGCCGTGCGGGGCGCCCTCCAGCGCCGCCGTCTTGCTCAGCCCCTCCAGGGCGTGCTTGGCGGTGACGTACGCGGACTTGTAGGGGCTCGCCCGCAGCCCGTGCACGGAGGAGATGTTGACGATCCGTCCCCAGCCCTGCCGGTACATGTGCGGCAGGGTGCGGCGCAGGATCCGGAACGGCGCCTCCACCATCACCCGCTGGATCTCGGCGAACCGCTCCGGCGGGAACTCGTGCAGCGGCGCGATGTGCTGCAGGCCGGCGTTGTTGACCACGATGTCGGCGTCGTCGGGCAGCGCTTCCACGGCGCGGGGGTCGGCCAGGTCGGCGACCACGGCCGTCCCGCCGATCCGCGCGGCCAACTCCCCGGCCGGGCCCGCGCTGAGGTCGACGACGTACACCCGGGCGCCGGCCGCGGCGAGCGCCTCGGCGCAGGCCCGGCCGATGCCGGAGGCGGCCCCGGTGACCAGGGCGGTGCGGCCGCCGAGCGAGGGCGGCGCGGAAGTGGTGTCCATGGCCGAGAACGGTAGGAAGGGCGGGCCCGCACTCCTATGTGCCCGGCCGCCATAGCGCGTGAGGCCCGCATGGGGGGCCGCGCCATGTGCGGCAATTCGGGACAGCCGACCCCCAACCCAAACACGCCGGGCCGGAGCTTCCCCACAACGGACGCCAATGCATCACCCGTTCGGAGGATTGCCCGCCCAGATCCGCCCATAGCGCCCGAATGCTCGCTACATTCACGCCGATTCCCGACAGGGGCGCCGCCCCGAGCACCGGGGGGATCCGGTGCGGCGCTCGAGAGGTGTTGACAGACATGCCCCAACGGCCTGCAACCGACAGCCCGGCGTACGGAGCGCTCGATCCGCTCGACCTGCACGACCCGCACGACGTGCCGGACGGGGCCGCCGCGCAGGTGCCCGCCGGGCCCGCCGCCGCGGTGCCCCCGGCCGACCCGGCCGGGGGTCCCGTCCGGACCCAGAACCCTCAGCTCGCGGCGCTCATCGAGGAGTCCGGCTTCTCGCACGCCGGCCTCGCCCGGCGGGTCGACCAGCTCGGCCTGGAGCACGGGCTCGACCTGCGCTACGACAAGACCTCGGTGACCCGCTGGCTGCGCGGCCAGCAGCCGCGCGGCGCGACCCCCGCGCTGATCGCCGAGGTCTTCACCCGTCGGCTCGGCCGCCGGCTGACCGCGCAGGACGCCGGCCTGGACGCCTGCGCCCCGGTCTACGCCGGGCTCGAGTTCGCCGAGACGCCGCAGGAGGCCGTCGACATCGTCGCGTCCATGTGGCGCAAGGACAACGGCCCGTACGCCGAACTGCGCAAGATCGCCTTCACCCCGGCCGGCCTGGTGGTACCCAGCCGGGACTGGCTGATCGGCCGCACCGACGAGCGGGTCGCCCGGGACGGCTCGGCGCCGCCCGCCCCGGACACCGCCGACGGACGCCCGGAGCCGGCCGCCGCCAGGGCCGGGCTGCCGGGCGCCGCACCCCGGGTGCCCCAGCAGGCCCGGGTGCCGCAGCAGAGCCGCCGGCCGCCCGCGGCCGGGCCGGAGCAGGCCGAGACCACCCGCGACCACCGGCCGCAGGTCCGGGTCGGCCGGGGCGACATCGCGGCCATCCGCGCGGTCGGCGACCTCTTCCGCGCCCTCGACCAGGCGTACGGCGGCGGCCACGCCCGGCAGGCGCTGGTCCGCTACCTGGAGAGCGAGGCCGAGCCGATGCTGCGCGGCCGCTACGGCGAACCGGTCGGCCGAGCCCTGTTCAGCGCCGTCGCGGACCTGACCAGGCTGGCCGGCTGGACCTCGTTCGACATCGCCGCGCACGGGCTGGCCCAGCGCTACTTCGTCCAGGCACTGCGGCTGTCCCAGGCGGCGGGGGACAGAGTGCTCGGCGGCTTCATCCTCACCACCATGAGCCAGCAGGCCGTCCACCTCGGGCACGCCCGGGAGGCGATCCAGCTCGCCCGGGTCGCCCAGCAGGGCGTCGGCACCACCGCGGTGCCCGTGGTGCAGGCGCTGATGCACGCCGCCGAGGCCCGCGGCCACGCCCTGCTCGGCGACGTCCGCTCCTGCACCACCGCGCTGGTGCGCTGCGAGCGGGCCCTCGCCACCGGCCGCACGGGCGACGAAGTCCCCTCCTGGGCCCGGTACTTCGACGACGCGCAGCTCGCCGACGAGTTCGCACACTGCTACCGCGACCTCCAGCAGTGGCGGCCCGCCGCCCAGCACGCCGAGAAGTCGCTACGGCTGCGCGGGCCCGCCTACGCCCGCAGCCGGATCCTCTGCCGCCTGGTGCTGGCCTCCGCCCGGCTCGGCATGGGCGAGGCCGAGGAGGCCTGCGGCATGGCCACCGACGCGCTGCGCGCCGCCGGCGAGATGCGCTCCGCCCGCACCGTCGAGTACCTGCGCGACTTCCACCGCCGCCTCGCCCCGTACCGCAGCCACCCGGCGGTGCGCGCCTTCGAGGACGCCGCCCGCCAGTCGGGGGTGATCTGACGGCGCGCGGCCCACGGTCCGCGGTGGCCGGGCGGGCGGGTGCGCGCCCTGCGGCGCCCCGGTCCGGCGGCTGCCCCCGGCCGGCCGGGCGATCACGGCGGCGACGTTCGTGCGGTGGCTGTGCGGCGAGGACGAGTCCTGCGGCACGTCCCAGCGGTACGTCTCTGCGGCGGGGCCGGCCCGCCGGGCGCCCCCGGACGCCGTACGGGCGGCGGTGCCCGCGGGGGCCGGCAGGCGTTGCCGTGCGCCGGGCGGTCGCTGCCGGGGCGTACGGGCTGCGCGCCGGGTGCCCCGGGGTGCGGCAGGAGCGCCGCAGGCCCGCGCCACGGCGCGGTCGGTCGGCCCACCCGGGCGCGCTCCGGGCGGAGCCCGGACCCCGAGGCGGGAGCTGCCGCTCCCGGTGGCCGCGCCCCGCCCGGCGTCACCAGCTCTCGGCCTGCACCCGGGGGCCGTCGGCCGGTGGCTCGGGCGGAGCCGTCCGGCCGCGCAGCCGCTGGGCGAGCAGCGGCAGCAGCAGGACGGAGAGCAGCCCGGCGCCGACCAGCGCCGCGGCGGTGGAGGACTGCAGGTGGCCGTCGTCCACCTCGATGGTGGTGATCACCACGACCAGGGGGAGGGCCGTGGCGGCGTACAGCCCGAGCGCGGCCCGGTCGCGGTGCGGCAGGTCGGGGGCGAGCAGGGCGGCCGGCAGCCCGCGCACCACCACGAAGCACAGCAGGAAGACCGGGACCAGCAGCAGGGTGCGCGGCTGGTGGAGCAGTGACTCCAGGTCGAACTCCATCCCGCTGACCACGAAGAACACCGGCACCAGGAAGCCGAAGCCGATCGCCTCCAGTTTGGCGTCCACCACCTCCCGCTCGGCCTCGGCGGCCCCCGCCATCAGCAGCCGGGAGACGATCCCGGCCGTGAAGGCACCGAGCAGCATGTCGAGGTCGAGCCACACCGCGGCCGCGACCATGGTGCCGAGCACCAGGATCACCGTGCGCACGGCGAACTGTCCGGAGGTGCGCAGGGTGCGCCGCATCACCCGGCCGACCCAGGCCGGCCGCGGCCGGCGCGCGAGGCCGACGGCGGTGACGGCGACCACCGCGAACGCGCCCAGGATCACGGCCGACCGGGCCGGGCTGTTCCCGCTGAGCAGGACCGCGACGGCGATGATCGGCCCGAACTCGCCGACCGCGCCGGTGGCCATCGTCATCGAGCCGAACGGCGTCGGCAGCGCCCCGCAGTCGCGCAGGATCGGCAGGATGGTCCCCAGCGCCGTGGTGGTGAACACCAGCCCGGTGAAGGCGCCGTTCAGCGGATCGCCGTTGAGCAGGGCGCCGAAGACCAGCGCCACGGTGAGCGAGAGCAGCCAGGCGGCGCCGGCCCGGCGCAGCGGGCCGCCGCGCAGCCGGGCGAAGTCGATCTCGTACCCGGCCAGGAACATCAGCATCGCCAAGCCGAACTCGGAGAGCGCGCCGAGGAAGTCGCCCACGCTCGCCCAGCCCAGTACGTCGGGGCCGATCAGCACCCCCAGGACGATCTCGAACACCACCGTCGGCACCGCCAGCCGTCGGCGCAGCCGGTCGGCGAGCAGGGGCGCGGCCACGGCACAGGCCGGGACCAGGATCAGGGCCTGGGTCTGGATGTCGGCCGCGCTCACGGCTCGCCGCCGCCGGTGCGAAATGTCCGACTACTACTCATATCGGCATACTGGCACGCGGCGCTGGGCCCACCGGGCATGCCCCGCCCGGCCGGTCCGGCGGAACGTCCCGGCACCCCCCGGTACGAGAACGTTCCACCGGCCCGCCACGGCCGGGCCGACCGGCCCCCCGCCCCGGCCCGGCCCGCGCGTCACCCCGCCGTGACGGCCGCTAAGCCGCCACGTCCGCCACCCGTTCCGCCGTCGGCACCCCCAGGTCGCTGAGCACCGCCTGGGCGGCCCGCCGGCCGGAGACCAGCGCGCCCTGGACGGTGCTGGTGTCGCGGTGGTCGCCGCAGGTGTACAGGCCGGCCAGCAGCCGCACCGGGCGGCGGACGTTGTGCGGCGGCGGCATGGCCGGCACCGCGTCCGGCAGGTGCCGCACGCTCAGGAACTCCCAGTCGCCCGTCCCGGTGCCGTACAGCTCCGCCAGCCTGCGCCGGACGGCCGGCTCCTCCCCGGCGGGCCCGCCCGGGTCGAAGCTCTGCCGACCGAGCACGGTGGTGGCGATCAGCGCCCGCCCGGCGGGGGCGTACGAGCGGTCCAGCTCGCTGAGGACCAGGGAGTGCGAGACCCCGCCGCGGCCGGTGCCGCGGTCGGCGTCGAGCAGCAGCAGCGCCTCGTCCATCGGCGAGCGGTCCGCCACGTGGTAGTACGTGGTGACCGGGTGGAAGCCGGGCAGCCGCAGACCGGGGAGCAGCGCGGCCGCCGACCGCGCGTCGGTGGCCACCACCACCGCGCGGGTGGCGATCCGGCCGTGGGCCGCGGTCTGTACGCCGTCCGCGGCGACGGCGGTGACCTTCACCCCCAGCCGGACCGTGCCGGCCGGCAGGTGCTCGGCCAGCTGCGCCGGTACCGCGCTCGCCCCGGCGGCGGGCAGGCACAGCCGCCCCCGGGCGTAGCTGCGCAGCACCAGGTCGGCGACCCGGCTGCTGGTGGTGAGCGCGGGGTCGGCGAGCAGGACGCCGAGCAGCGGGCGCAGGAAGCCGTCCACGGTCCGGGGGGACAGGCCGCGGTCGGCCAGGGCGCGGGCGGCGGTGGTCTCGGGGCGGGCCAGCAGCCGGGCGGCGGGCGTCGCGGCCAGCCGGGCGAGGGTGGCGGCGAGCCTGGCCCGGTCCAGCGGGCTGCCGAGCGGGCCGCGCGAGGCGGCCTGCCGGGCGGTGGTCTGCTGCGGGCCGCCGACCCGGTGGCGGCGGCCGCCGCTGTGCACCAGCAGGCCGGGGGCGAGCGGGCGCAGCGCGAGCCGTTCCAGGTCGAAGCGGCGGGCCAGCTCCGGGAAATCGGTGTTGAGCAGCAGGCCGCCGTGGTCCAGCCGGAAGCCGTCCAGTTCGCGGGCGGCCATCCGCCCGCCGAGCTGCTCGGCGGCCTCCAGGACCTGGACGGTGATGCCGCGGGCGGTCAGCGCGCGGGCGGCCGCCAGGCCGGCGAGCCCGGCGCCGACCACGATGACGTCGGGGTCCGACGGCTGACGGATGCGGCGGGTGAAGTCGTATGCGGGCACGGATGTGTTCCTCCCTGACGGTGGCCTCCGCGGCCGGGCGTCCGGACCGGTGAACTCCGGCCGAGCGGGCAGCGACGTGCCGGGAACCGGTCCGTTCTCGTGATGCCCCGTCAATGTCCTGATCAGACAGAAGGATCAGGTGAAATGAGGAGGCACGGGAGGGGCGTGGCGGCACCTGACGGGGGCACGGTCACGGAGTGTGCGCGATCCGGGGACGGTTTGCGCGCCCTTGGGCGCGCGCGGTCACCACGGGCGCGCGGCGCGCCTGCGGTATGCCTCCGTGCGCCCCCCGATGTCCGATCCGCGCACCGGCACGGCGGCACCGGCACCACCAGCAGCGCCTCGCCCACCCGCCCTTCGCCCGGCGCACCACCGACCCCGCCCGCCCCTCGGCCCGCGGCGCCACTGCGCCGGCCCACGCCGAGCCGAGGCCGAGCCGAAGCCGCACCGCACCCACCTCGGGCCACAGCCGCACCGCGCACCCTCCGCGGCACCACAGCCGCACGCCGCACGCCCTCCGCGGCGCTACAGCGCGGCACAGACCACCGACTCCGGGTCCCGGTGCCGGAACTCGAACCCGGCCTCCAGCAGCCGCCGCGGCACCACCCGGTGGCTGCCCGCCACCTCCACCGCCATCTCGCCGAGCACCGCGTCCAGGGCGAACTGCGGCACCGCGAACGTGGTCGGCCGGCCGAGGACCCGGCCGATCGCCTCGGTCAGCCGCCGGTTGGTGACCGGCTCGGGACCGGTCAGGTTGACCGGGCCGCTCAGCTCGGCGGTGTCGATCAGGAAGCGCAGCGCCGCCACCTCGTCGTCCAGCGAGATGACGCTCCAGTACTGCTCGCCGGAGCCGAGCCGTCCGCCCAGCCCGAGCTTGAACAGCGGCAGCAGCCGGGCGCCGGCGCCGCCCCCGCCCGCCAGCACCAGGCCGGTACGGGGGTGCACCACCCGGATCCCCGCGGCTTCGGCGGGGCGGGCCGCGGCCTCCCAGTCCACGCAGACGGAGGCCAGGAAGTCCCCGCCCGCCGGGTCGCGCTCGTCGATCACCCGGTCGCCGGTCTGCCCGTAGAAGCCGACGGCCGAGCCGCTCACCAGTACCCTCGGCGGTTCCTTCAGCGCGGCCAGGGCCCCGGCGATGGTCTCGGTGCCCAGCACCCGGCTGTCCCGGATCTCCCGCTTGTACGACTCGGTCCACCGCCGGTCGCCGACGCCGGCCCCGGCCAGGTGCACCACGGCCTCGACGCCGTCCAGGCCGGCCGAGTCGACCTGCATCAGGTGCGGGTTCCAGCCCACCCCGACGGTGCCGTCCGGCTGCGGCCCGGTCCGGCTCCTGCGCCGTACCAGCCGCACGACCCGGTGCCCGTCCGCCAGCAGCGAGCGGACCAGTGCCGAACCGATCAGTCCCGTGGAGCCTGTCACCGCGATACGCATGGTTCCATCCTCGCAGGCCCGGACCGCCCGGACGGCCGGGGCGCGCTGCCCCGCGCGCCGGTCCGCGCGCCGGTCCGCCCGCCCCGGCGCGGTCCGCGGGCGCCGGCGGAAGGCTCCTCCGTGGACGATGTGCTGACGGCCCGTCGGCACCTCGCCGGACCTGCCGGTACGGCGTGCGCACGGTGCCAAGTCGTGACCGGGTCTCCACTGCCGCGGGCCGGTCCGGGGCCGGTAGCGTGCCGGGGTGACCAATTCGATCCCTCCCGGCTGGTACCCCGTCCCGGGGACGTCGCAGGAGCGCTGGTGGGACGGCAACGCCTGGGCCGCCGACGTCCGCCAGGCCGGAGCGCCCACGGCCGGGCAGCTCGCCGACGCGCCGACCCAGGCCTGGGGGAGCCCGTCCTTCACCCCGCCCGCGGCCGACCCGGCCGTCCCGCCCGGCCAGGCCGCGTACGGCTACCCGCCGCAGGGCCCGCTCGGCGGCGGGTACGGCTACCCGGGCCCGCCGCCGAGCCCCAACCGCAACGGCCTGGTGATCGGCATCAGCATCGCGGTCGTCGTGGTGCTCGTGGCCGCCGCCGCGATCGGGTACGCGTTCACCCGGGGCGACGGCCCGGGCCCGCCGCCGCCGACCCCCACCTCGTCGACCTCCGGCCCGGCCACCAGGTCGCCGTCCCCGTCCCGCAGCCCGAGTGAGCGCCCGAGCCCGTCCCCGAGCACCGGGTCCGCCACCGCCGTCACCGACACCGTGCACGCGCTGCGGATCACCGTGCCGTACGGCTGGACCACCCGGGACGCCACCGCGACCGCCTCGATGCACGCGACCAGCGGGCCCTACGACTGCGGGCTGTCCAGCCAGTGCGTGCGCGGGCAGTTCTCGATCGAGGCCGAGGCGGTGGAGGGCACCGGTGCCCAGTCGGCCGCGGAGACCGCGATGGCGAACTACGCCCCCGCGATCTTCGGCAAGCTGCTGGGCCACCGCGAGCTCGACTCCGGCCCGATCGTGGTCGCCGGGGTGAACAGCTACGCGGTGCGCTGGTACGTCACCCCCGAGCAGGGCGCGCAGGGCTACGTGCTGCTGATCGCGGCGCCGGCCGAGGGCGGCGGTTTCGTCCTGCTGCACGGCGGCGTGGACGACGACCCGCTGGCGCCGAAGCCCGCGGTGCTGGAACAGATCGTCGCCGGCATCCGGTCCACCGACGCGGGCAGCGGCGCCTGACCGGCCCGGGGCCGGGACACGGCGGCACCGGCCGGGCGACCACCCGGCCGGTACCGGCCCCCGGGCGGGCTCAGTCGCCGAAGCGCTCCCACAGCCGGGGGAATCGTTTCGCCATGATCTCGGGGTCGTCGAAGTCGAAGGGCTCGCCCTCGGGTCCGTCCGGCTGTTCCATCCCGAGCTCCGGCAGCGGCAGTCCGGTCAGCGCCTCGTACGCCTCGTCGGCGGCGTACCCGAGGTCCTCCGCGTCGCCGTCCTCCTCCTCGTCGAAGTCCGGCACCAGGTCCGCCAACGCGTCCGGCTCGTGCACGGCGCCCTCGAACACCTCCCGGCCCTGGCCGATCAGCCAGCACCGGAAGTAGTCGAAGGCGTCGTCCGAGGCGCCGTCCATCAGCAGGTACGCGGCGCCCCACAGCTCGGTCCGGTACGCGCGCTGGAACCGCGCCTCGAACAGCCGGGCGAAGTCGATCACGTCATCGGGCGTCAACTGGGCCAGGCGCTCCACCAGCGCGTCCGCCTGGTCGTCCGGGTCGCCCTCGGCCGCGTCCCTGGTCTCGTCGATCAGTTGCCAGAAGTCCGTCTCGTACATCACCGCTCCAGCATCCTCGCTCACCCCCGCCGACGCACTCGCGGCGCACGGGGGCGGGTACCCCGTGCTCCCCGGTTCGGGCCAACGGCCGCAGACGCCGGTGCCCCGCCCGTCCGGGGACGAGCGGGGCACCGGCGGTCGGGCCTGTGACCGTCAGAGGCCGAGGTCGCCCTCGAAGGCGCCCTCTTCCAGACGGGCCTTGACGGTGCCCAGGTAACGGGCGGCGTCGGCGCCGTCGACGATCCGGTGGTCGTACGACAGGGCCAGGTAGACCATGTCGCGGACCGCGATCGTCTCGCCCAGGTCCGGGTGGTTGATGACCACCGGGCGCTTCACAGCGGCACCGATGCCCAGGATCGCCACCTGCGGCTGGTTGATGATCGGGGTGTCGAACAGGGCACCGCGCGAGCCGGTGTTGGTGATGGTGAAGGTGCCACCACCCAGCTCGTCCGGGGTCACCTTGTTGTCGCGGGTACGGGCCGCCAGGTCGGCGGTCTTCTTCGCGATGCCGGCGATGTTGAGGTCGCCCGCGTCGTGGATGACCGGGACCAGCAGACCGCGCTCGGTGTCCACCGCGATGCCGACGTGCTCGGCGCCGTGGTAGGTGATGGTGCCCTCGGCCTCGTTCACCTGGGAGTTGACGACCGGGTGGGCCTTCAGCGCCTCGGTGGCGGCCTTCACGAAGAACGGCATCGGGGACAGCTTGACGCCCTCGCGGGCCTCGAAGCCGGCCTTCGCCTTGGCCCGCAGCCGCATGATGTTGGTGATGTCCACCTCGACCACGGTGGTCAGCTGGGCCGACACCTGGAGCGACTCGACCATGCGCTTGGCGATCACCGAGCGCAGGCGGGACATCTTGACCGTGGTGCCGCGCAGCGGGGAGACCGCGGCGACGGTGGCCGGGGCCTTCGCGGCAGCGGGCGCCGGGGCGGCGGCCTGCGCCTTGGCGGCCTCGGCGGCGGCCAGCACGTCCTGCTTGCGGATGCGGCCGCCGACACCGGTACCGGCGACGGCGGACAGCGCGACACCCTGCTCGGCGGCGAGCTTGCGCACCAGCGGGGTGACGTAGGCGTCACCGGCGTCGGCGGCCGGCACGGCCTGGGCCACCGGGGCCGGAGCGGCCGGGGCGGCGACCGGAGCGGCCGGAGCCACCGGCGCCGGAGCGGCGACCGGGGCAGCCGGGGCGACCGGAGCCGGAGCGGCCACCGGCGCGGGGGCGGCGACCGGAGCGGCCGGAGCCGGAGCCGGAGCCTCGGCCACGGGGGCCGGGGCGGCGACCGGGGCAGCCGGAGCGGCCGGGGCCGGAGCGGCGGCGACCGCGCCCGCCGCGCCGATCAGCGCGAGCTGGGCGCCGACCTCGGCGGTCTCGTCCTCGCCGACCAGGATCTTGACCACGACACCGGCGACCGGCGACGGGATCTCGGTGTCGACCTTGTCGGTGGACACCTCCAGCAGCGGCTCGTCGACCTCGACGGTGTCGCCCTCGGCCTTGAGCCAGCGGGTGACGGTGCCCTCGGTGACCGACTCGCCCAGGGCGGGGAGCAGGACCGGGGTGGCGTCGGCGGCCGGCGCGGCCGCGGCCGGAGCGGCGGCCGGAGCAGCCGGGGCGGCGGGAGCGGCGGCGGGAGCCTCGGCCACCGGGGCCGGGGCGGCGGGGGCCGGGGCGGCCTCCGCGACGGGGGCGGCAGCGGCGGCCGGGGCGCCCGAGCCGTCGTCGATGATCGCCAGCTCGGCGCCCACCTCGACGGTCTCGTCCTCGCCGACCTTGATCGAGGCCAGGATGCCGGAGGCCGGCGCCGGGATCTCGGTGTCGACCTTGTCGGTCGACACCTCCAGCAGCGGCTCGTCCATCTCCACCCGCTCACCCTCGGCCTTAAGCCAGCGGGTGACGGTGCCCTCGGTCACGCTCTCGCCCAGTGCGGGCAGTGTTACTGAGACCGCCATGGTTTCAGCGACTCCTATCAAGTCTTGCGTACAGGAATGGGGGTGGCTGGGCGCGATCAGTCGTGCGCGTGCAGCGGCTTGCCGGCCAGCGCCAGGTGCGCCTCGCCGAGGGCCTCGGACTGGGTCGGGTGGGCGTGGATGAGCTGGGCCACCTCGGCCGGCAGCGCCTCCCAGTTGTAGATCAGCTGGGCTTCGCCGACCTGCTCGCCCATGCGGGCGCCGACCATGTGGACGCCGACCACGGCGCCGTCCTTGACCTGGACGAGCTTGATCTCGCCGGCGGTCTTCAGGATCTTGCTCTTGCCGTTGCCGGCCAGGTTGTACTTGAGCGTGACGACCTTGTCCTTGCCGTACAGCTCGACGGCCTTGGCCTCCGAGATGCCCACCGAGGCGACCTCGGGGTTGGAGTAGGTCACCCGCGGCACGCCGTCGTAGTCGATCGGCACGGCCTTGAGGCCGGCCAGGCGCTCGGCGACCAGGATGCCCTCGGCGAAACCGACGTGGGCGAGCTGCAGGGTCGGGACGAGGTCGCCGACGGCCGAGATGGTCGGCACGTTGGTGCGCATGTACTCGTCGACCAGGACGTAGCCGCGGTCCATCGCGACGCCGTTCTCCTCGTAGCCGAGGCCGGCCGAGACCGGGCCGCGGCCGATCGCGACGAGCAGCAGGTCGGCGTCGATCTGCTTGCCGTTCTCGGTGGAGACGCGCACGCCGTCGGCGGTGTACTCGACGCCGGAGAAGCGGGCCTTGAGCTCGAACTTGATGCCACGCTTGCGGAAGGCGCGCTCCAGCAGCTTGGAGGAGTTCTCGTCCTCCAGCGGGACCAGGTGCGGCAGGGCCTCGACGATGGTGACGTCGACGCCGAAGGACTTCCAGACGGAGGCGAACTCGACACCGATCACGCCGCCGCCGAGGATGACGGCCGACTTCGGGATCCGGTCGAGCTTGAGGGCGTGGTCGGAGGAGATGATCCGGTCGCCGTCGATGTTCAGGCCGGGCAGCGACTTCGGCACCGAGCCGGTGGCGAGGACGATGTGGCGGCCCTCGATGCGCTGGCCGTTCACGTCCACCGAGGTCTGCGAGGAGAGCCTGCCCTCGCCGGTGATGTAGTTGACCTTGCGCGAGGCGACCAGGCCCTGCAGGCCCTTGTACAGGCCGCTGACCACGTCGTCCTTGTACTTGTGGACGCCGTTGATGTCGATGCCCTGGAAGGTGGCCAGGACGCCGAACTCGGCGGCCTCCTTGGTCTCGTCGGCGATCTCGGCCGCGTGCAGCAGGGCCTTGGTCGGGATGCAGCCGCGGTGCAGGCAGGTGCCGCCGAGCTCACCCTTCTCGATCAGGGTGACGCTCAGACCCAGCTGGGCGGCGCGGAGCGCCGCGGCGTAACCGCCGCTTCCGCCTCCGAGAATGACTACGTCGAAAACGGTGCTGGCGTCGTTCGCCACGTCACGTCCTCCATGCAAGGGGTGCGGTTCGCCGGGCCGGTCGCGGTCCGGTGGGTCGGAAGCCTTTGTAAGGCGCCCAGTCGTGCCGGAAATACATCTTTGCACTTGTTGAGCGCGGCTGACGTCGGGGGCTGCCCCGCCGGGGCCCATGAGGCCGTCGGCGGGCTGCCCGGTACCCGGTACGTGTGGCCATTGTCGCAGCTCAAAGGCGTGCCGCGGCAGGGGCGAAGGACCCGGGCGGCCGCCCGGGGGAGCGGCTGGTTCCACGGTGCGGAACAAAGTTTCGCCGGAGGCGAACAGGTGCACTGATTGCGCAGCGGCGTTACCGGCTGGTAATGCCGCAGGGGCCCGGCGCCGGGTCGGCGCCGGGCCCCTGCCTTCCGGGCGTCAGGCGCCCGCGGTGTCCTCGGCGAAGCGCACCAGGGTGCGGATCGCGCTGCCGGTGCCGCCCTTGGGGGTGTAGCCGTACGGCGCACCCTCGTGGAAGGCCGGGCCGGCGATGTCGAGGTGGGCCCAGTCGATGCCCTCGGCCACGAACTCCTTCAGGAACAGGCCGGCCACCAGGCCGCCGCCCATCCGCTCGCCCATGTTCTGCAGGTCGGCGATGGTGGTCTCGACCATGGCCTTGCGCAGGTCGGCCGGGAGCGGCATCGGCCAGGACGGCTCGCCGACCGCCTGTGCGGTCTCGTGCAGCCGGGTGCGCAGGGCGTCGTCGTTGGCCATCACGCCGAAGGTGCGGTTGCCCAGGGCGAGCACCATGGCGCCGGTCAGGGTGGCGACGTCGACGATCACGTCCGGGTTCTCCTCGCCGGCCCGCACGATCGCGTCGGCCAGCACCAGCCGGCCCTCGGCGTCGGTGTTCAGCACCTCGACGGTCTTGCCGCCGTACATCCGCAGCACGTCGCCGGGGCGGGTGGCGGAACCGGACGGCATGTTCTCCGCCAGCGCCAGCCACGCGGTCACGTTGACCTGCAGGCCCAGGCGCTTGGCGGCGACCACGGCGGCGAACACGGCGGCGGCGCCGGACATGTCGCACTTCATGGTCTCGTTGTGGCCGGCCGGCTTCAGCGAGATGCCGCCCGAGTCGTAGGTGATGCCCTTGCCGACGAAGGCGAGGGTCGCCTTGGCCTTCGGGTGGGTGTAGGCGACCTTCACCAGCCGGGGCGGGTTGGCCGAGCCGACGCCGACGCCGAGGATGCCGCCGAAGCCGCCCTTGGCCAGCGCCTTCTCGTCGAGCACCTCGACCTTGAGGCCGTGCTCCTTGCCGGCGGCCTGGGCGATGGCGGCGAAGGCCTTCGGGTGCAGGTCGTTCGGGGCGGTGTTGACCAGGTCGCGGGCGCGGTTGATCTCCTCGCCGATCGCGGTGGCGCGCTCGACGGCGGCCTTGGCGTCCTTGCTGCCCTTGCGGGCGGCCAGCACGAGCAGCTCGCCGACCGGCTCCTTGGCGCTGCCCGCGCCCTTGTAGGTTCCGAAGCTGTACGAGCCGAGCAGGCCGCCCAGCGCGACGGCCTCGATCTCCTCGGCCGACTCGGCCGGCAGCAGCAGCGCGGCCTTCTTGGCACCGGTCAGGGTGCGCGCCGCGACACCGGCGGCCCGGCGCAGCGCGTCGGCGTCGTAGGCGCCCTCGGCGGCCTCGCCGAGGCCGACGGCCAGCACCAGCGGGGCCTTCAGGCCCGCGGCGGCGGGGAGCTTGACCGCCTCACCCTCGGCGCCGGTCGCACCCAGGGTGGTGAGGACCTCGGCCAGCTTGCCCTCGAACGCCTCGACGACGGCCTCGGCGCCGGAGGCGACGACCAGGCCCTTGGGGCCCTTGGCGACACCGATCACCAGGGCGTCCGCGCGCAGCGAGGCGGCGGAGGAGGTGCTCACAGACAGTGCAGTCACGTAAATGCGTCCTGTTCTTTCGCGGTCCACGGCCGGCTACGGCACCGGTGCCGTACCGGCATAACCCCGGCGTGTTCCGCGGGGAAACGGGCGCAGGGCTACGGTTGCTCCCCGCATGGTAGTCCGCATGCCGAGATCACGCCGCCCCCGGTACGGGGCCCGGCCGGTCGTCACGGTGAGTGACGAAGCCTGTCCGCGGTCGCTGATCCGGTGTCAGCTGAGCGGGCGTCGGCCTCCGGTCCGTCAGATCCCTTCCCAGTCGCACCCGCCGCTATCCCTGATCCGGTACCTGTCAGATCCCGGCCCCCGGGCGGTGAGGATGCCTCAGAGCAGCGCCAGCGCCACCAGCGCGCCGGTCGCCGCGGTCTCCGCCAGTGCCCCCAGCACGTCCCCGGTCACCCCGCCGAACCGCCGTACGCAGCGGCGCAGCAGCAGCAGCGCGCAGCCGAGCCCGGCCGCCAGCGCCGCCGGGTAGCGCAGCGCCCACCAGCCCTCGGCGGCCCCCGCGAGTCCCAGCAGCAGCGCGCACCCGGCCGACACCGCGGCCGCCCCGGCCGGCGGGACGGTCCCCGCCACCATCGCGCCCAGCCCGCCGGGCCGGGCCGCCGGCACCGGCCGCAGGCAGCCCCAGCCCAGCGCGCAGCGGGCCGTCACGGCCGCCGTCAGCACCGCGAGCGCACCCTGCCCGGCCGATCCGGCGAACGCCCCGGCCAGCGCCGAGACCTGAGCCAGCAGCACCAGCAGCAGCGTCAGTACCCCGAACGGGCCGATGTCCGACTGCTTCATGATGCGCAGCGCGTCCTCGGCCGGCTTCCCGCTGCCCAGCCCGTCCGCGACGTCCGCCAGACCGTCCAGGTGCAGGCCCCGGGTCAGCGCCGCGAGCACCGCCACCGCGGCCACCGCCGCGAGCAGCCCGCCGGCCCGCAGGCCGACCAGCGCACCGGCGCCCGCCGCCAACCCGCCCAGCACCAGGCCGACCAGCGGGGCCGCGAGCATCGCCCGCCCCGCGGCGTCCCGGTCCCAGCGCTCCACCCGCACCCGCAGCACCGACAGCGTGCCGAACGCGAACCGCAGTCCGTCCAGGGCCATCAGGGCACCCCCGCGGCCCGGCCCGCCGGGCGGCAAGCATCGCGCACCGCGGACTAACCCCGGCCCAGCAGCTCCGCCGCCGAGGGCAGCTTCGCCGGCGGCCGCGGCTCCTGCGGGGCGGCGGCCGGCACCGCGGACGGCTCGGCCAGGGTGTCCGAGGCGGCCTGGAACAGCGGCAGCGCCAGCAGCGCGCCGGTCCCCTCGCCCATCGAGACCCCCAGGTCCTGCACCGGCGTCAGGGTCAGCCGGTCGTACGCCTTCGCCTGGGCCGGCTCACCGGTGGACATCCCGGCCTGCCACCACTCCGGCGCCCGGAACGCGATCCGCTGCGCCACCAGCGCGCAGGCGGCCGACACCACGCCGTCCAGCACCACCGGCAGTCGGCGCACCGCGGCCTGCAGCAGGAAGCCGGTGATCGCGGCGAAGTCCGCGCCGCCGGTGGTGGCCAGCAGCGCCAGCTGGTCGCCCAGCACCGGGCGGGCCCGGCGCAGCGCGTCGCGCACGGTGGCGCACTTGACCATCCACACCCGGTCGTCGATGCCCGAGCCGCGCCCGGTCACGGCGGCGGCGTCGGTGCCGCACAGCGCGCCGACCAGGACCGCGGCCACGGTGGTCGAGCCGACCCCCAGGTCGCCGAGGACGACCAGGTCGGTACCGGCGTCGGCCTCCTCGTCGGCGATCGCGATGCCGGCCCGGAAGGCCCGGGCGGCCTCCTCGGCGCTGACCGCGTCCTCGAGGTCGATCCGGCCGGAGCCGCGGCGCACCCGGTGCCGGACCACCTCGGCCGGGAACTCGCCCGGGTCGGCGTCGACCGCCACGTCGACCACCCGCAGTCCGGCGCCGTACCGGCGGGCGAGCACCGCGACCGGCGCGGTGCCGTCCAGCACGGCGTGCACCCGGCGGGCGGTGCCGCCGGCGGCGTCCAGCCGGGAGACCCCGAGCGCGGCGACGCCGTGGTCGCCCGCGAACAGCAGCACCTTGGCCGAGGTCAGCGGCCGGGTCGGCGCACCGCCCTGGACCGAGGCGAGCCAGCTGCCCAGCTCCTCGAGCTGCCCGAGGCCGCCACGCGGCTTCGCCGACGCCTGCCAGCGCTCCTCGGCGGCACGCCGCGCGCTCTCGTCGGGGCGCTCGACGAGCGAGGAGAACATATCGAGATCCACGGTGGTGTCCATCGTCCGGAAGGCTACACGGCGGCCGTGCTCAGGCGGCAGCAGGCTTGATGGTCAGCACCTGACCCGCCACCACCAGCAGGACCCGCTCGGAGGCCTCGGCCACCGCCATGTTCAGCCGGCCCAGGGTGTCCCGGAAACGCCGTCCGGCGGCGGTGGCCGGCACCACCCCCATCCCCACCTCGTTGCTCACCGCGACCACCTGACGCCCGGTGTGCTGCCAGGCCCGGGCCAGCGCCGTGCAGCGCTCCTGCACGGCCCGCTCGCCGCCGGCCGCCCAGCGCCCGTCGTCCCAGGCGTCGTGCTCGTCCATCACCCAGGTCAGCCACAGCGCCAGACAGTCCACCAGGACCGGCGCCGGGTCGTCGCGGTCCGCCAGCACCGTCTCCAGGTCGCAGGTCTCCGCGGTGCGCCAGCTCGCCGGGCGGCGCTCGCGGTGCAGCGCGACCCGCTGCGCCCACTCGGCGTCGCCGTCCCGGGTGCCGCCGGTCGCCACGTACAGCACGTCCGGCTGCCCGCCGAGCAGTTGCTCGGCCCGGGTGGACTTGCCGGAGCGGGCGCCGCCGAGGATCAGGGTGCGGGGGAGCAGCATGCGCCCCATCCTGCCGCAGATGCGGCCTGACGAGGTATGGGACCGATCACGGCGGGCACGCTACTGTCCGTACGACACAGCGGTCGGACGGTGGGAGGAGCACGGCATGGTGTGGACGTGGCGGTTCGAGAAGGAGGACGGCTCCCAGGTGGCCGCCTCCGGCGCCGAGGAGGAGTTCTCCAGCCAGGGCGACGCGGAGTCGTGGATCGGCGAGAGCTGGAAGGACCTGCTGGAGGGCGGGGCCGACCGCGCGGTGCTGCGCGACGACGACCGGGTGATCTACACCATGAGCCTGCACGAGGGCTGAGCCGCCCGGGCCCGCCCCGCCGGGCGGGCTACTTCCCGCCGAAGACGTGGAGCAGGGCCGCGACCTGCCGGTACGGATCCTGCCGGCCGGCCCGCTCCTCGGCGTCGATCAGCTGGGCGAGCTGCCGGCCGTCCACCGGTGCGGCGTGGTCGGGGGTGTTGTCGGTGAACACCCGCACGCCGTACCAGGCGCGCAGCGGTACCGAGATCTCGGTGAGGGTGAGCGAGAGGTCGGCGAGGCGGTCCGCGCGGGCGGACAGGCCGACCCGGTCGGTGTAGCGCACCGAGTCGAAGGAGTTCAGGGCGGTCCGCCAGTCCCCGGCCAGCCCGGGGCGCATGGCCAGCGCGTCGGCGTTGCGGACCAGCAGCGACAGCACGCCGCCGGGGGCCAGGACCCGGGCCAGCGAGGCCAGCATCGGGTCCGGGTCGGAGAGGTTGCGCAGCACGTCGTGGCAGAGCACGACGTCGAAGCTGCGCGGGCCGAACCAGCGTCCGCAGTGGTGGCCGTCCCCGGTGTGCAGCTGCACCCGGGCGCGGACCTCCTCGGACTCGGCCGCGAGCGCGGCCTGGGCGACCCCCAGGTTGACCGGGTCGGGGTCCAGCGCGGTGACGGTGTGCCCGGCGCGGGCCAGCCGCCGGGCCTGGGTGCCCTGGCCGCAGCCGACGTCGAGCACCCGCAGTCCGGTCCGGCCGGCCAGCTGCTCGGCGAGCTGCCGGGCCACCAGCTCCTGCCGGACCAGGTTGCGCAGTCCGCCGTGCCGCTCCAGCCAGTGCCCGGCGGCGCTGCCGAGCGGCGGCGCCCCGCGGGCCGGCAGGTGGGTGTGCGGCGCGGGCGCCTGGGGCGGCTGCGCGGCCGGGGCGATCCGGTCGTGGCCGCCGCCGCCCTGTCCGGGCAGCGCGTACAGCCCGGGCGGCTGCGGATCGACCGCGTACACCCGGTGCGGCGGGACCGGCTCCGCGGTCAGGGCCGCTCGCCCCGCTTCACCTGCGGCTTGGGCAGCCGCAGCCGGCGCATCTGCAGGGTGCGCATCATGGCGTACGCGACCACACCGCGGGTGTTCTCGTTCGGGAAGCGCTCGCGCAGGGCCTTGCGCAGGCCGAGGCCCAGGCGCAGGAAGTCCAGGATCACCACGACGAAGAACGCCATGAAGAGCAGCGTGGAGAGCACCTGGAGGCTCTGCACCTTCATCACGCTGAGCACCAGCACGACGACGGCGTAGGGCAGGAAGAACTCGGCGGCGGACCAGCGGGAGTCGATGAAGTCCCGGGCGAAGCGCCGGACCGGGCCCTTGTCGCGGGCCGGGAGGTAGCGCTCGTCGCCCTCCAGCAGGGCGGTGCGCTGCTTCTCGCGCTCGGTGCGCATCCGGTCGCGGGCCTGGCGCTGGGCCTCCTTCCGGTCCTTGGGGACGGTCACCCGGGTCCGCCGGTTGGCCTCGGCCTCGCTGCGCTTGGGCGTCGGCCGGCCCTTGGGGGCCTGCGGGTCACGGGACAGGGTCTTCTCGTCCTGCTCGGCCAGCGCGGTGGCGGAGGAGGCGTCATCTGAGCGGCGTCGGAACACATGACCAGCGTACGTGCTGGCCGGGTGGATTCGGCCAGGGCCGTCGGACCCAAACCGGTATCGATCACCTGGCGTGTCCCCCGGGGTGCGTCCGGGTTGCGGTGGATCATGGTCTCAGGGTCGGCTCCACCCCAGGGACGATGCCGCCGGGGCCCCTGGTGTAGCAGTCTTGTTGCAGCTCGTGCACTGCGGCGAAGACCTCGCTGCGAATACACTCGACGTGTTACGAGACGAATCCGCAGGCCCGAAGAAGGGGGCACTCGAGGCCCATGAGCGACGGAATCATGAAGCGTATGGGGCTGATCTTCCGCTCCAAGGCGAACAAGGCCCTGGACCGGGCGGAGGACCCGCGCGAGACGCTCGACTACTCCTACCAGAAGCAGCTGGAACTGCTGCAGAAGGTGCGCAGGGGCGTCGCCGACGTGGCCACCTCGCGCAAGCGGCTGGAGCTCCAGCTCACCCAGCTCCAGCAGCAGTCCGCGAAGTACGAGGACCAGGGCCGCAAGGCGCTCTCGCTCGGCCGCGAGGACCTGGCCCGCGAGGCCCTGACCCGCAAGTCGAACCTGCAGTCCCAGATCACCGACCTGGAGACGCAGTACCAGCAGCTGCAGGCCGAGGAGGAGAAGCTCACGCTCGCCTCCCAGCGGCTGCAGGCCAAGGTGGACGCCTTCCGCACCAAGAAGGAGACCATCAAGGCCACCTACACCGCGGCCCAGGCGCAGACCCGGATCGCCGAGTCCTTCTCCGGCATCTCCGAGGAGATGGGCGACGTCGGCCTCGCCATCCAGCGGGCCGAGGACAAGACGGCCCAGATGCAGGCCCGGGCCGGTGCGATCGACGAGCTGCTGGCCTCCGGCGCGCTCGACGACGCCAGCGGTCTCGGCCGCAAGGACGACATCGAGGCCGAGCTGGAGCGGGTGGCCGGCGGCAGCGACGTCGAGCTGGAGCTGGCCCGGATGAAGGCCGAGCTCACCGGCGGCACCCCGGGCGGGGCGCCGCAGGCGATCGAGCAGGGCAAGCAGACCGGTGCCCCGCAGGACACCCCGCCCACCATCAACTACAACAAGTGACCTGACCTCCACGGACCAGGAGACGCGCGGCATGATCATGAGGGTCATGGGTGAGGGGCAGTTCCAGGTCGGCGAGAGCCACCTGAACCAGCTCAACCGGCTCGACGACGAGCTGCTCACCGCGGTGCAGGCGGGTGACGAGGCGGCCTTCCGGGCCGCTCTGGGCAACCTGCTGGACGCGGTGAAGTCGTACGGCACCCCGCTGCCGGACGACTCGCTGGAGCCGTCCGAGCTGATCCTCCCGGACGCCGAGGCGACCATCGAGGAGGTCCGCGAGATGCTGCGGGACGAGGGCGACGGCCTGATCCCGGGCTTCCCGGAGTAGTCCGTGACACGGAACGGGGCGGCACCCACCGGGTGCCGCCCCGTTCCGTGTCCGCAGGTGGTGGGCCCGCACGGATGTGCGGAAACGTTCCTGCTTGCCGTGGGCCGGGTCCGCTACGGGAGCGCCAGCATCCGGTCCAGCGCGGCCTTGGCGTACTTCTCGGTCTGCGGGTCGACCGTGATCACGTTCGGCACCCGGCCCTCGACCAGCGACTCCAGCGCCCAGACCAGGTGCGGCAGGTCGATCCGGTTCATGGTCGAGCAGAAGCAGACCGCCCGGTCCAGGAAGACGATCTCCTTGTCCGGGTGCGCCTTGGCGAGGCGGCGGACCAGGTTGAGCTCGGTGCCGATGGCCCACTTGGAGCCGGGCTCGGCCGCGTCCAGTGCCTTGATGATGTACTCGGTCGAGCCGACCATGTCGGCGGCCGAGACCACCTCGTGCTTGCACTCCGGGTGCACCAGCACGGTGACCCCGGGGATCCGGGCCCGCACGTCGTTGACCGAGTCCAGCGAGAAGCGCCCGTGCACCGAGCAGTGCCCGCGCCACAGGATCATCTTGGCGTCCCGCAGCTGCTCGGTGGTCAGCCCGCCGTTCGGCTTGTGCGGGTTGTAGAGCACGCAGTCGTCGAGCGAGAAGCCCATGTCGCGCACCGCGGTGTTGCGGCCCAGGTGCTGGTCCGGCAGGAAGAGCACCTTCTGGCCCTGCTCGTACGCCCACTCCAGGGCCCGCTGGGCGTTGGAGGAGGTGCAGATGGTGCCGCCGTGCTTGCCGGTGAAGGCCTTGATGTCGGCCGAGGAGTTCATGTACGAGACCGGGACGGTGACGTCCGCGATGCCCGCCTCGGTCAGCACGTCCCAGCACTCGGCGACCTGCTCGGCGGTGGCCATGTCGGCCATCGAGCAGCCGGCCGCCAGGTCCGGCAGGACGACCTGCTGGGCGCTGCTGGTGAGGATGTCGGCCGACTCGGCCATGAAGTGCACGCCGCAGAAGACGATGTACTCGGCCTCCGGGCGGGCCGCCGCGTCCCGGGCCAGCTTGAAGGAGTCGCCGGTGACGTCGGCGAACTCGATGACCTCGTCCCGCTGGTAGTGGTGGCCCAGGATGAAGACGCGGTCGCCCAGCTTCGCCTTGGCGGCGCGGGCGCGCTCGACCAGGTCCGGGTCGGAGGCGGCCGGGAGGTCGCCGGGGCACTCGACGCCGCGCTCGCTGTTCGGGTCGGCCTCCCGGCCGAGCAGCAGCAGTGCGAGCGGCGTCGGAGTGGGGTCGACGCCGTAGGTCTCGGTGGTGGTGGTCACGGGCGGGTGCCCTCCTGTGCGGCCGATCGAACGAACCAGCCTTCTCGTCTATCTGACACTATCTATGATAACCCGTTAGCGTCACTCTGACGATGGCCGACCTGTCAGTGTGACGAGAACCGCTCCGACGGATCGGTGTCTTCCCGGCGTGCCCGAATCGATATCCGGGCCGCCTCGCGCTTGGCTTGAGCCATGAAGGCAATCGCGATCAGGACCTACGGCGGCCCCGACGTCGTCGAGTACACCGAGCTGCCCGATCCCAAGGTCGGGCCCGATTCGGTACTGGTGCGGGTCAAGGCGGCCGGGGTCAACCCGGTCGACTGGCAGATCCGCGAAGGGCGCCTGGACGGGCTGATGGACGTGCACTTCCCACTGATCATGGGCTGGGACCTGGCCGGGGTGGTGCAGGCGGTCGGCGGCGCGGTCACCGAGTTCCGCCCCGGCGACGAGGTGATCGGCTACGTCCGCAAGGACGCCGTGGAGCACGGTACCTACGCCGAACTGGTCTCCGCCCCGGTGCGCACCCTGGCCCGCAAGCCCGCCGCGCTGGACTGGGCCCAGGCCGGGGGCCTGCCGCTGGCCGGCCTCACCGCCCGGCAGAGCCTGGTCGGGGCGCTCGCGCTGAAGCCCGGCGAGCTGCTGCTGGTGCACGGCGCGGCCGGCGGCGTCGGCTGCCTCGCCGTGCAGCTCGCGGTCGCGATCGGCGCCCGGGTGATCGGTACCGCGGGCCCGCGCAACCACGACTTCCTGCGGAGCCTGGGCGCCGAACCGGTGGCCCACGGGGAGGGGCTGGCGGAGCGGCTGCGCGCGCTCGCCCCGGACGGCGTCGACGCGGCGCTCGACCTGGTCGGCGGCGGCGAGCCGGTGGAGATCTCGGCCCAGCTGGTGGCGGACCCGTCCCGGCTCGCCTCGGTCGTCGACTACGGCGTGGTCGCGCTCGGCGGCCACTACGTCTTCGTCCGCCCGGACGCGGAGGGCCTGGCCGAGCTGGCCGCGCTGGCGGACGCCGGGAAGCTGCGGGTCCCGGTCGCGTCCACCTTCCCGCTGGCCCAGGCGGCCTCCGCGCAGGCGCTCAACGCCGAGGGCCGGACCAGGGGCAAGATCGTGCTGCTGGTGGACTGACCCGGTCCTGGTCAGAATAGGGGCGGCGGACCGTCCACCGGGACGCCCCCGCCCCTCACCCGCACCACCCGTGGAGCCCGCACCGATGACCACCCACCGACCGGCAGACCAGGGCGGGGCGGCACTGGACGAGACCGACCGGCTCCTGCTGGAACACCTCAGCCGGGACGGCCGCGCCTCGTACGCCGAGATCGGGCTGCTGGCCAACCTCTCCGCCACCGCCGTCCGGCGCCGGATCGACCGGCTGCGCGCCCGCGGCGTGGTGCGCGGGTTCACCGTGGTGCTCGACCCCGCGCTGCTGGGCTGGCAGACCGAGGCCTTCGTCGAGGTCTACTGCCGCGAGCGCACCGCGCCGGAGGAGATCCTGGCCAGTCTGCGGCAGTTCCCCGAGGTGGTCGCGGCCTGGACGGTCACCGGCGACCCGGACGCACTGGTGCACCTGCGGGCCGCGGACACCCGGCATCTGGAGGCCGTGATCGAGCGGATCCGCAAGGAGCCCGGGGTGCAGCGCAGCCGCAGCTCGGTGGTGCTCTCCCGGCTGATCGGCTGACCCGGCCCGCCCTCGCCGCGGCCTGCGCAGGAATCCTGCGTGCGGTGGCGGGAACACGCTCGAATCCTGCCTGCCCAGCCCGCTTCCGACGCGCGCCGGAACGTTTCTGCTGCCTAGGCTGAGGAGCGTCCGGTGCGCCCCAGAACCCCCACCCGCCACCGGAATCACCCGCTCCGGGACCGTCCCGTCGAGCCCCGAGAACGACTGAGAGGGACCCCGGTGTCCGCAGCCCCCGACCGCATGCACCAGCCCGACAACCAGCTGGTCGACCTGGTCTTCGACTACATGCGCGAGCGGCTGCAGTACGACCCCGTGCCGCTCGACCACCCCGGCGACGGCGAGCACCTGCGCAGCCAGCTGGCCGGCCTGCTGAACGAGCGCGGCAACGCCCCCGCCGACGTGCTCAAGCTGTACGACCACGAGCTGTCCAGAGCGGTCATCTCCGCCGACAGCCCGCGCTACCTCTCCTTCATCCCCTGCGCCCCCACCAAGGCCGCCCTGCTCTTCGACATGGTGGTCTCCTGCGCCTCCCTGCAGGGCATCTCCTGGCTGGAGGCGGCCGGCGCCATCGCCGCCGAGAACCAGGTGCTGCGCCTGATCGCCGACCGGGCCGGACTGCCCGAGACGGCCGGCGGCACCTTCGTCTCCGGCGGCTCGGCCGGCAACCTCTCCGCCCTGGTGGTCGCCCGCGACACCGCCCGCCGCAGGCTTGGCGTCGGCCCGGAGGCCCGGCTGCGGATCGCCGTCGCCGACCAGGTGCACTCCTCGGTCAAGAACACCTTCAACATCATCGGCGTGGAGGCCTTCAAGGTCCCGACCGTCGACCGCCGCTTCACCGGCGAGGCGCTGCGGGCCGCGCTCGCCGCCGACCCGAACCCGGAGACCGTGATCGCGGTCGTCGGCACCGCCGGCACCACCAACGAAGGCATCGTCGACGACCTGCAGGGCCTGTCCGAGGTCACCCGCGAGCTCGGCCTGTGGTTCCACGTCGACGGCGCGTACGGCGGCGCCGGCCTGTTCGCCCCCTCGGTCCGCGAGCGCTACAACGGCATCGAGCACGCCGACTCGTTCGTGGTGGACCCGCACAAGTGGCTGTTCGCCCCGTTCGACTGCGCCGCGCTGATCTACCGCAACCCGCAGCTGGCCCGCGCCGTGCACACCCAGGACGCCTCCTACCTGGACGTCCTGCACACCGAGGGCGACGAGTGGAACCCCACCGACTACGCCTACCACCTCACCCGGCGCGCCCGCGGCCTGCCGCTCTGGTTCTCGCTGGCCGTGCACGGCACCCAGGCGTACACCGACGCCATCGAGACCGGCCTGCAGCTGGCCCGGGACACCGCCCAGGTGATCCGCGACACCGAGCACCTGGAACTGCTGCACGACCCGCAGCTGTCCGCGGTCTGCTTCCGCCGCACCGGCTGGACCAACGACGACTACTACCGCTGGTCCCAGCAGCTGCTCGCGGACCAGATCGGCTTCGTCACCCCGACCGGCTGGGACGGCGAGACCGTCGCCCGGTTCGCCTTCCTGCACCCCGGCACCACCATGGAGATGGTCGAGGAGATCCTCGCCACCATGGCCTGAGCCCAGCCCGGCCCAGCCCAGCCCAGCCCAGCCCGGCCCAGCCCAGCCCGGCCCAGCCCAGCGCCGAGCGGCGGCTCCCTCCGGCATCCGCTAGGAGCTGTCCGGTCGATCATGTGACTGTCTAGGCTGACCCTCTTCTGGAAGGGGTGGCTGTGACGGTGATGGCTCGTGCAACGGCCGTTGCGTTGGTGCAGAAGATCATGGATGCGCACTATGCCGACGATGCCGAAACGTACGGCGTACTGGAGGCATTGGGTGAAGCCCTTGGCTGTCCGACCGGCTACGTAAGCGACTTGATCTTCTGGCCCACGGGACGGGAGCTGACAGCTGTCGAGGTCGTCGATCAGGCGCTGGAGTACCGGCCCTTCGCCCTGTGAGAGGGCTTCAAGCCCGCAGCCAGATGACCAGGGCGGCCGCGGTGACGGTGCCGAGGAAGACGTAGCCGCGCTTGTCGTAGCGGGTCGCGACGGCGCGGGAGTTCTTCAGCCTGTTGATGGCCCTCTCGACGGTGTTGCGCTTCTTGTACCGGTCCTCGTCGAAGCCGGGTGGCCGTCCGCCTTGCGATCCTTTGCGCAGGCGGGCGGCCCGGCTGTCGGCCTTCTCCGGGATCGTGTG